>JAQUQR010000001.1:341423-408757 GCA_028715985.1 Methanocellales archaeon | reverse complement strand
AGGCTACACTGTGGCGATTCAGGTGTATGATGGGGTGAGCCCAATAGGCGCACAGATGACTGCTACAGTACAGAACGGCAAGTTCTCAGCCACCACATTTGACACCGACATCACCGAAAAGAGCTACACAGTCGAGGCAAAGGTCGTACTTGACAATAAGGATGTTGTAGCAACAAAGTCTTTCACCATTGCATCAAAGACACTAACGCTGTCTGCGCCATCAACGGTGGTAGAAGGAAATGAAATCACAGTAACGGGCACTGCGACTGCAAAGCCAACGATTACGGTTAACCCAGCTAAGGGTACTTTATATGATGTCTATTATAACCCAACCACCAAAGGCTACAGCGTAAAGTGGAGCACGCAGAATGCAACGGTTGGCCTAGAAGCAGCACCAGGTAACTACGAGATCAAGGCGCTAATAACCGCCACGACATTAGAGCAGAAGGCAACGGTAACTGTTATAGGTGCCACGTTGACCGCATCAGCCCAGAACACCGTGTTAATGCTGAAAACAGACATCACAGGTGAATCCAACAGGCAAAAGGACACCCCTGTGTTCATCGAAGTCACCTATCCAAATGGTATTACCAAGTTCAACAATGCCAATGACACATTTGTAGAGGATGACGGATCCTACAAGTGGGAGGTTCCTGGGACTTATCTGACCGAAAAAGGCACTTACAAGGTCAAGGCATGGACGGATTTAGGCCAAAAATGGTATGCAGATGCCTCCTCAAGCTTTACAGTTTCAGATCAAGAGGTAACCATAACCCTGCCCAGTAGAGCGACGGTGCTCAACGAGTTTACGGTTACAGGAACAGCCAATCAAGGGGTGGGCACAACGGTACTGTTATTTAAAGGCACACCGTCTGCAGGTGCCACCACTAACGTCCTCCTTGATTCAGCGACACTGGATTCATCTAAGGCATATTCCAAGAAGATACAAGCACCAACCACCACAGGGTCCTATAAGATAACTGCGGTATTGGACACTAACAATGATGGCGCATATAACGCCGATGAGGCAAAGGCAAGTGCAAACATTCTGATAGAGGCACCAACGCTAACTCTCGACACCACTCAAGATGCAGCCGGAGCAACAGATGTCAAGATCACAGGAACGCTGGACCAAGATGACAAGGTTGGAGCACAAGTCAACATTCAGATCGACGAGTTGGGACTTAGCGTTTGGGTCGATGTGATAGACAACGAATACTGCTACACATGGGATACTTCAATTAACGGACCTGTAGGAGAGGTTCCTAGTGGTACCTATAACGTGATCGTGGAATATAAATACGGCAGCACTACGATGCAGATCTCAGGCAGTGTAGTACTGCTGACTTTACCACCAAACATCTCATGGAACATGACCATCTCAGCAACTAACCAATTAGATCCAGTTGTTGTTGGAATGGACCCAAATGCAAGTGATGGCTACGACCCAGAATATGATGTTTTTTCACAGACTCCAGTTCAGGGGAAGGTCATACTGATTCTTGACGACCTTTATTCAACGAGCATCAAGAAGACCAGATGTTATAATGAAACGGTTTCATGGAATTTTTCAGTAGGTGTTCCAACTGGTCAAACAACCACTTTATCTTGGAACGTTCCTTCTAGCGTTAATCTAACGATTTTTGAAGGTGCTGAGGTCTTATCTTCAGGTTCGCAGCTTAGTGAAGGCAGTCATGAATTGACAGTAATGGCTGAATTAGGAATTGAATTCTGCATAGACCTAAAAGCAGGATGGAACATGGTTTCATTGCCCATTATACCTGATAACTGTTCAGTGGATGCGATATTCGGAAGCATCTCTACTCTGGACACGATGCCTGTTGTGACCTGGGAGTCTCCTTCCTTTGTTCTGGTCACATGCATTGAGCCAAAAACAGGCTACTGGGTATTCACGCCCTCAGATACCACAATAAGTGTTACTGGGGAGGCAATCACCGATACAACTCTAATTTTAGGGGCGGGCTGGAACATGGTAGGAACAGTCGGAACGGATAATCTGACAATATCTGACATATCCAACCAAGTCACTGAGAGACCAGCGGTTACATGGGTTGCCCCTTCTTTCATAGAAACTACTATACTAGAACCCGGGAAGTCCGCATGGGTATTTGTTACTACAGATACAACCGTCACTACAGTTGAAGCGGTTTCAACCGAGGTGAAAGCAAAGGTAGTTCCAACGATAACTTCTGCGACAATAACCGACGAATGGAATCTTACCATCTCTGCAACAAATCAGTTAGAGCCTATCACTTTTGGCATACATCCCAACGCAACAAACGGCTATGATGCATTTGATACCTTTGTGCAGACCCCAATTCAAGGAAAGGTCATATTAATATTGGATGATATTTACGCAACAGAGATAAACAAGGATGAACTAGCTTGGAATCTTAGCGTAGGCGTTCCTGAAGGACAAACATCGACTTTGACATGGAGTTCTTCCAATATACCGGCAGATGTTTCTTTGACGTTAGATGGAACTGATATGAAACTGAATAATTCGATGGATCTCGGAGAAGGCTCTCATTTGTTTGAGATTAGAGGCAATATAAGTGAGGCAGCAGTCTTTGACACCGGCACAGGCACAGCACCCAGTACATCAGGAACTCACAACGGCACTATCACACCATTATATAATTTCAATGTCTCTTACATGTACACATACCCATGTGCTGGAACCGGTGGACATGCAGAATACGTTAAAATATGGAATTCGACATGGAATACGACTGCAACTTGGACTGGTTACAGCGGAGATTATCACAACATAACCTTTGGCGAATCTTTCATATTAAGGGCAGGCGAAACCTACAATTACACCATAAAAACAGGCTCCTATCCGCAGATAATACATGCAACCAGCACGGAAGTGACAGGAGGGACAATCACCTGCACACAGTTCACCGATGTAAACGGTGTCACTTACAACGACTGGATTCCTGCGATTAGGTTGGAGTAATGTAATACAAATAGGCAGAAAAGAAATTTAAAGGTAATTTGTAATTCCCAAATCGTGATTAGTTCTTACGATTATATCCTTATTTTACCTATCCCTTTGTTGTCTTTCGAACGGCTATGATGGCTGTAACTTTCCTCTTCCGCTCAACTCACGCTGGCGCTCTATGCTCATCTTTATGAGGATCTCGTAGATTCGCTTCACTGCGCCCACGTCCATACCATGTTCTGTCGCCGCTTCCACCGCCCGTTTTAGCACCACCTTGTTCTGCTCCTCGTCATCGATTTCCACATTCTCCTTTTTCTTTGCGTCCAATATCTTCTCTGCCAGACCAGTTCGATGAGCTATGAGCTCGATGATTTGGTCATCAATTTTCTGGATTTCTTCCCTAACATCCCTTAGCATGATTCCACCCTCGCACCAGTATTATCGATCTCAGTCCTTATGGTTTTTCCTTTTAAACGCTTCCATGCTTTGATAACATCATCGACATCATCTATACAAACTATGGCGGTGAATGCTGGTCCTGTGCCAGACAGGCTCACTCCAGTTGCTCCCGCTTCCAATGCGCACAGCATCGGCTCAGGGTCAAAGCCAAGCGCAGAGCAATACAGAAAGCCGTTTAGCGTCATCGCCTTTTCAAACTCCTCCCCCAAAGCCAGGTCATATGCGATGTCCACCCAAGGGCCGATCAGTCTTGACCTAACTACGTTGGTTTCTGCAGTGAAAGCCTGAGATTCTGGCACGAAGACCAGCACCTCCGACTCTCTCTCGACCCTTTTTACCAATAGTTGCTCCCTGTTATCTGTGGCAACTATGCCGCCAAGGTATGAGGCTGCAGCATCGTCAAAAGCGCCTGTTATCGTCACTCCCGCATCAAAAGCGGCCTGAACTCCTAGGCGTATCGTTTCTAAAGGCTCCATTTTTTCGCCCAAGGCATCCAGCGTTGCTAGGACTGTGGCGTTGGCGGCAGCGCTACTACTCTTTAAACCTCTTGCAATGGGGATTTCGCTGCTCGTCCTTACACGAGCACCACCATCATAATCAAACCTGTCCAGTACGAGCTTTACACAACGCTCGATCAGCGTGGTATCAACGTCGCCTCCTAGGATCTCACCACGAATGCTATTTGCTCCTTCACTTAACTCCACCTCTGCTGTCGTACGCAGGTCAATGGCAAATGCTGAGCCGTTCCACGTTGCAATGGCATTTATTATCGTGCCAGCCCCACAGGCAGATGCTCGTCCTTTTGTCATTTGAACCCTTGTTTGTAATTTGGTATATATCAAAGAAACCTTTATATATTTAGGCATGCCTAAATATTTAATCGGCATGCAAGATAGATCTGAAGAATATCTAGAAACGATATTGTACTTGACCCAGGGACGTGGGATGGCAAAGACATCTGAAATAGCTGAAGAGCTAGGCGTTTCGCCCTCCAGCGTTACTGAGATGATTCAAAAGCTTTCAGAGGGGGGCTATGTAGAGTATGTCCCTTATTACGGTGTTACTCTGACCCAACAAGGAAATATGGAAGCTTCAAGAATAAAACGCCGCCATCAGTTGCTTGAGACGTTCCTCGTAGAATTTTTGAAAATGAATAAAGATGATGCACACAGGGAGGCTTGCAAGTTGGAGCATGTAATATCTGATGACATCGAACGACGATTTTGTTCGATGATGGGTCATCCTGAAAAATGCCCTGATGGGAACCCAATTGAACGAGCGTCATGCTGCTTTGAGGAGGATACCTTTCCTTGATTCCGTTATCTGAGCTGGATACTAGAAAAGCAGCAATAGTACAACATGTGGAAGGTGGGCCAGGATTTCAGAGGCGCTTGGCATCGTTGGGCATTAGGGTCGGAAAGCCCGTTCGGAGAATCGCTTCTGAACCCCTCAGGGGTCCGATAATCGTCGAAGTAGACGGTACCAGAGTTGCAATCGGAAGAGGGATGGCGATGAAAGTGTTTGTGGCGTAGCGTAGTGGTGAATAATTGAAGATACTTCTAATGGGCAACCCAAATGTGGGGAAGAGTGCTTTATTCTCCAGGCTGACCGGTGTAAACGTCATAGTTTCGAATTATCCTGGTACTACTGTGGAGTTCAAGAAGGGCACGATGAAGATTGGTGACCAGTGGGCGGAAGTAATTGATGTGCCGGGAGCTTACACATTGGAACCCACCAATAAGGCGGAAGAGATAGCAACAGGCATGATGAACGAGGGGGATGTAATTATTAACGTAGTAGACGCAACAAACCTAGAGAGGAACCTCTATCTGACGCTTCAATTGCTAGAAAAGAAGATACCGATGATAATCGCGCTTAACGTTTGGGATGATGCAAAGCACAAAGGTATTATTATCGATATTGAAAGGCTTGAAAAACTTTTAAACACCCCTGTTGTACCCACAGTTGCCATTACCGGCGAAGGAATTAAGGACCTCGTGTCCAGATTGTCAGAGGTCCTAAATCGTGAAAGCACATAGGGAAGGTCAATATGCCGGTCAATGATGAACTCGCTGACGAGCAAAGGTGGGCTGAGATTGGTAGGATAATCAGCCAAGTACAAACCATAACCCATCGTCACCATACCCTTCTAGAAAAAATAGGAGATGCGAGCATCAAACCTTTGACCGGATCTCTCATAGCTATGATTATCCTGCTTTTTAGCTTTCAGCTCATAAGGTTTGTCGGGGAAGGCCTAATAAATTATGTATTTGAGCCGATCTTTGATGCTTACACTCCCCTGGTGACGAAATTGAGCGAATTACTCGGTCCTGGTTTTGTTCATGACATCTTGATCGGAACGCTAATAGAGGGAGAAATAGATTATGTGCAGTCCCTGGGGCTGTTGACCACCGGACTCTTCGTTCCATTTGCCATGGTCTTGCCATACGTGTTTGCGTTTTATTTGGTACTGGGCTTTTTAGAAGATTGTGGATATTTGCCTAGGTTGGCTGTGTTAATGGATAGCCTAATGCATAAAATAGGTTTGCACGGTCTATCCATCGTTTCATTCTTGCTAGGCTTGGGGTGCAACGTCCCAGGAGCTCTGTCCACTAGAATCTTGGATACTAAAAAACAGGTTTTCATTGCTGCAACTCTCATGGCGATTTCAGTTCCTTGTATGGCTCAAATCGCTATGATAGTCGGACTAGTTGGCAAATATGGTGCGAAAGGTCTAGGAATCGTTCTTTTCACACTTTTTATGGTATGGGTGGTCCTTGGATATTTGCTAAATAAAATTTTGAAGGGCAAGAGTCCCGAAATATTTATGGAAATTCCGCCCTATAGGGTTCCTTATTGGGGCGCATTACTGAAGAAGTTGTGGATGAGGATAAGATTTTTTATCAGAGAGGCAGTTCCGTATGTGTTGCTGGGGGTATTTATCATAAATATTCTCTATACGCTAGGAATCATCGAATTTATAGGCCAAATTCTCTCCCCCATAATGGTAGGGTTGCTTGGATTGCCAGCTGAGGCAGCTGCAGCACTCGTGGTTGGATTCCTGCGTAAGGATGTAGCTATAGGGATGCTTCTCCCCCTTGGTTTGACCATGTCTCAAGCAATAGTTGCTAGCGTAGTATTGGCGATGTATTTCCCATGTGTTGCTACGTTTGTCGTTTTAACTAAAGAATTAGGTATAGTGGATATGACAAAATCCGTTGCGATCATGATCACCTCTACTTTACTGGTAGGAGGTTTGCTCAATATAATTTTGTAGGGTGATAATTTGAAAATAGACGAAAATAGTAAATTAGGTCACATCTGGGAGGAGTTAAGGCACCATGTTCCTTTTACAGCATTTAGTACCTCTATCGCGCTTATTTTATTGGGGATGTTAACGGTGGCCCTCTCGCCGAGCAAAGCGACAATGTCTGGGTATGGTCATGAGTTATTCCACGTATTCCACCCGTTGCACATTCTGTTTAGCGCTACGGCCACGACTGCTATGTTTTGGAGATATGAAAAGGGGGTTTTCAAAGCGGTAATCGTTGGTCTAGTGGGCTCACTTGGAATTTGCGGCATCAGTGACGTATTTCTTCCATTTATTGGTGGAACGGTCGTTGGCATTGAAATGGAATTTCATTGGTGTTTGATTGTACATCCCCAGATCGTTTTGCCCTTTGCAATTTTCGGCGTGCTCATTGGATTAGCATCTACTAACATGGTTCATGGAAGAAGACCCACCATATTCTCCCACAGCTCACACGTTTTCATAAGCACGATGGCAACGATGTTTTATCTAATGGCGTTTGGTTTCACAGAATGGATCCCTCATATTATGGAAACTTTCCTCATCATATTTCTGGGTGTGACGATCCCCTGTTGTACAAGTGATATAATATTCCCACTGCTGTTGAGTAAAACTATTGTTGACCAAATCTATAAATATCATGAATGAATGAACATGGCAGAAGGGAGATTTGATACATATGTCAGTAAAAATCGATGCAGAAAAATGTGTAGGGTGCGGAACGTGCGTAGAGGAATGTCCTAACGACGCCCTCTCTCTGGAAGATGACATAGCAGTAGTAGACGACGATCTGTGCGTTGAATGCGGTCTGTGTGTCGAAGTTTGTCCAGCAGAAGCCCTATCGCTCGACTAGGACGCTAAATTCGGTTAATACCTAAACAAAACAAAACAAGGAAAAGGCAACGTACTCCCTAATCCATTTTAATTTATTTACTCGTCCCTGTTGTGCCTTTCACCTTTAGCATGTCACCCTGAAATAACCATATATAGACAGATTTTTGTTTTGGCGCATTTGAGCAAAAGCTTATATAGCATCATAGCGCATATGTGCATATATGATGGGAAGAGGCGGGGCTAGGGATTGCAGGCTATTGGCCATACTATATCGGAACACCCTGATATTCAAGTGAATAATTAAACTAGCTTATGAAATACAAAACGAAAAAACTCATCTCCCATCAAAGACATAAAAGTTCATCAACCGCATAAAATAATTTGCTATGGGGGCACCATGTGGTGGATCATATACGCTTACCTAAAAAGAAGAAAAATAAGGGTTTTTTTAACCATGCTTGGAATCGCTGTTGGTGTTGCCACTTTATTCACCATTTTGTCTATAAGCGATGGCATTGATCTATCCATAAACCAAGAGATGCAAGATGTGGGAGAACAGATATTCGTCATTCCCTTTGGCCATAGGCATCATCGTATCATGGGACTATTGGAGGGCGAGGCAGAGGGTACCATACCATCGAGCGTGCATCCTCAAGTAAAAGGGGTAGACAATGTGAAGCTTGCGGTACCTGTGCTTCTTAAAAAAGCCGAAATGAATGGCCTCACAGTGTTACCTGTGATGGGTACGACGAAAGAGATAGCTGAATTGAGACAATGGGGCTACATCGAAGACTTTGACGGAGCTGTATTAGGATCTTTTGAATCCATTGGGAGGGGCATCTTGGAGGGGGATGTTATCCTATTGGAATCGCAGCATTCGATTGAACTGGAAGTAATAAAAACATTGGAGGAGACTGGAACCCACGATGACCATTATGTGTTCATACCGTTGGCCTCTGCCCAAGAACTTTTTGGCGAGGAGGGGAACATAAGCGCAATATTTGTGACAATGGAGAATCCTGAAAAAGCAGCAGAAACCGTAGCTGCCCTTAACCAAATAGAAAATGTGGAAGCCGTATTTGCACACGATGTCTTCCAAGAAATCCTCAATACGTTTTCCACTACGAGGGCAAATATAATACTAATCACGGGAATAGCAATCGTTGCAGGTGCATTTACCACGATAAATACCATGACGATGGCGGTATACGAGCGCAAAAAGGACATAGGGTTATCAAGGGCGGTTGGGGCCACTCAAATGGATATATTCACGCTATTCATGGTTGAGTCCCTCATCCTTTCGATAGTCGCATGTGTCCTAGGTATCTTAATAGGCTATGCGTTTTTGAATGTCTATCCTTTAATAGTCCCCCTTTCCCTCGGTGGCATTCAATCTGCTCCCTATTACTCGCCACATAATGTTTTGCTATGCTTTATCATTGCATATGGTGTGGGCACTATTTCAGGTATATATCCTGCCATAAGCGCTGCAAGATTAACTCCAATAGATGCTTTGAGAGGACTATGACCATAGAATTAAAGGATGTATCAAAACAGTATGGGGAAGGGAACGTTGCTTTCTTGGCCCTAAGAGACGTTAATCTAGTGTTAAATGAAGGGGATTTTATTTCTGTCGTTGGTCCTTCTGGTTCCGGGAAAACCACCTTACTAAACATAATGGGCTGTCTGGATGTACCAACTACTGGCACTGTGTTGGTTGATGGCCAACCTACGGAAAAACTCGGAGATTTTGAATTAAGTAAAATAAGAAAGGAGAAAATAGGCTTTGTTTTCCAGGATTATTATTTGAATGATAGCATGAACGCATTGCAGAACGTCATGTTGCCATTGGAGTTCAGTGGGCGTTCCAATAAGAAAGAGGAGGCAACTAAATTGCTGGAATCCGTCGGGCTGGGTGGCAAGTTACGTAACTTTCCCACGGAACTATCCGGAGGAGAAAGACAGAGAGTCGTAATTGCCAGAGCCATGGCAAACAAACCAAAATATCTCTTAACAGATGAGCCAACAGGAAATTTGGATTCTGCGGCTGGTAGAAAGATACTTGATTTGCTGAGAGAGTTAAATAGTGAAGGGGATGTCAGTGTCGTCATAATAACGCATGATAAAGACGTTGCAAGCGTCGCAAAAAAACAAATAAAAATAGTGGATGGTACGGTCGTATGAAGATGAGAGGATATAAAAAAGTAGATCGCACTGGCGAAACAAACCCAAGATCCAGGGGGAATAAAGGAGCTAGGATACCTGTCATCAGCATCCTCCTAATGGTTGCATTCGTCGGGATTTTTGCGGCGATGGTTGCAACATATGTGCTCGTGCCAGAGCCGACGCCCATGCCCACCCCAAGACCTACCCCAAAGCCCACACCGCCACCAACGACAGGTGAAATAGAAAGTCTACGCTTTGAAAATCTGGTGGTATATGCAAGTGAACAAAGTACAACAGAACGGAGCCGTGATACCGCTCTTATGGACGTCACTGGCGTTGGAGCAGTAAATCAGTTAGAGGTAGTGGCTACGGTTGATGGTATCGCAACTTATCTTCGTTCCACTGGTGGAACCCCTATACAGCCAGGAGAGCAAGTATTGCTCGTCAGTGTTGAGAGGATTGCGGCATGCGGCTGTCCACAGCCCATAGTTACGATAGACCCTGGCCAGGAGGTCCGCGTAGTGGTAAGGCATATGCCAACCCGCCACGTGTTTGTAGACACCACTGTGACAGCTATAGCGGGAGATCAATTTGATCTAATGTGAAGTTATATAAAAACCGTGGCAGATAAATATAATGGCGTTATTTGAGCCCCTCTCATTTTTTATATACCTTGAAATAACGTTCTGTCTACTCATTAATGGTGTACTATACCTCATCAAGCCTAATACGCTTTATTGCCTCCTCCATTGTGAGCGTTTCCTGTTCGCCCGTCTTCATGCCTTTGAGGGTTACAAATTCTTCTCCTTTTTGCAGTTCTCTCTCTCCGACTATGACCACATGGGTAGCCCCGATTGCATTGGCGCGTGACAATTGACCGTTTATATCACGATCCATTAGGTCTACTTCTGTGGGAAAGTATTTTCTAATGCGGGGTGCAACCTTCGTGCGCGCCCACTCTCTCTGCTCCTTCGTAGAAACGATCATGACTTTTGTCTGCTGAGGTAATTTTATATCTCCCAATGCCATGATCACTCGATCGAAACCAAAGGCAAAACCCGTGGAAGGGGTGTCCTCCCCCCCGAACAGATGTGCCAATCGATAGGATCCCCCACCGCAGATCTGATTTTCCGTACCTAAACCCTCTGCATAGATCTCGAAAACCATGCCTGTATAATACTCCAAGCCTCTGGCAACAGAGAAATCTATTTTGTGTGATATGCCATACAGATCCAACTGGTCCGAGATATCCTCCAGCCGCTCCAACGCGGGAACATCGCCAACTGTTTCACGTGCCTCCTTGATATCTTCGCTTTTGATCAAAGCACGTATGTTTTCCTCCAGTGCGGTAGCTCCGATCTCATCTAAATAGGTTCTTAGCCCTTCATAATCTCTTTTGTCGATAGATCTAATGATCGCATTCTTCTGTTCATCGCTTAGATCTCCTATAAGTGAGCGGAGAGCGCCAAGATGCCCCACATGTAAGTCACCTTTTAGCCCAATATTATCAAGCACAGATGATGCAAGTGCGATGACCTCCACCTCTGCCTCAGGTCTATCGCTGCCTATCAGCTCAACCCCAAACTGCCAGAACTCTCTAAAGCGTCCTTTCTGGGGCCTTTCGTATCTGAAGCAATTAGAAAAATAATATAATTTTAGCGGCTTGGGGTCTGCTTGCAGTTTTTCCACGTACAATCTCGTAACTGGTTCGGTTAACTCGGGGCGAAGTATCAGCTTCCTTCCACCTTTATCATCAAAAATATAGCTCTGGTCTATGATTGTATCTCCTGATCTAAGCGTGAATAAGTATAAACTCTCAAAAATGGGCGTCTGAATCTCTTGATAGCCCCAGCTTTCCACTGTTTTTCGCATTTTGCTCTCGATAAAACGCCTCTTTGCCATCTCCTCTGGTAAAAAATCTTGCGTACCCCTGGGCCTTTGAATTTTCATGTTTTATCCTCTCGACTTCTTTGTTTGCTTTACATATGATTTAATACTTCTGAAGACACTAAACAAATCGGGAAAAATGAGACCTTCGATCGACGACTACTTCCTGGAAATAGCATCTGTTGTGGCCAAGAGGTCAACCTGTTTGAGAAATCAGGTTGGTGCAGTGATAGTGAAAGACAAAAGGATCTTGGCGACTGGTTATAATGGTGCACCTCGTGGTTTAGAACATTGCTTGGATATAGGGTGCATCCGAAAACAAAACGACATTCCGTCAGGAGAGCGGCATGAACTATGCAGGGGGGTTCATGCAGAACAAAATGCGATCATACAAGCTGCCATTCATGGCGTTTCCATAGAGGGGTCAACCTTGTATTCAACGCATCAACCTTGTATTTTATGCGCCAAAATACTCATTAATGCGAAGATTGGCAGAGTGTTATTTATAAATTCTTATCCTGACGACGCCGCCCTGAAATTTTTGAGGCAAGCCAATGTGGAAGTAGAGCAAAAAGCGATTGATTAGAGCTAAATAACCAATTTGCCTCTTACCTTTGAATAAAAACTCTCCCCGGTTTTTACGAACAATGCTGGCTCCTTTGATTTTGTGAACTTGATGACATCGCCCTTTTTGACCACTTTATTATACTGCCCATCTATGACAATCGTCGCCTCCTTTTTTAGACGCAATAATTTGACCACGATTTCACTATTAGCCGGAACAACCCATGGTCTGGCAGATAGTTTAAATGGCGCCAGAGGAACTATCACAAATGCGTCCACCTTTGGATCGACGATGGGGCCTCCCGCACTCATCGCATAAGCGGTTGATCCAGTGGGAGTTGCCAATATCAAACCATCTGCTCTTATGGTATCCAGCTCATTTTCGTCGATGATTATCTGAAATTGAAGAATTTTTGCTGGTCTGGATGTTATAATAGCTGCTTCATTCGTTGCAGTTGGGAGTTTTTCCCCATTAACGCTTACGTCGAGCCTTGCTCTTCGGTCTACCTCAAATCCTTCCAGTGCCTCACATATGACCGTCTCCGCCTTTTCCGGGGTCACTTCTACTAAAAATCCGACCTCTCCAATGTTTATTCCTAAAATGGGGGTCGGCTTGCTTAACAATTGGATCGCTCTCAGTATTGTGCCGTCCCCCCCCACCGTGATGATCAGGTCTACATCCATTTTATCTGTAGGGGTGGAGTACTTTAGCATGCCGAGTTCGGTTGCGCTTCTCGGATCAAATACGACTTCAACCTTGCCTTGAATCTGCTTCATGACTTTTTCCACTATTTCAATTGCATCAGTCGTATCACATCTTGAGATAATACCGACAGTCTTGGGTTTCATCTACACTCCTTCAATTTACCAAGCAATTCTTCGTGTATGCGCCCATTGGATGCAATTATCCTCATTTTTTGTCTTACATCAAGCGGCAATTTCAGTGTCTCACTCATACAGTCCGTTACCATCCCGCCAGCTTCTTCAACGATGAGTTTTCCTGCTGCGATATCCGTTACTCTTAGATTGTTTCTATTGTCAATGACTGCATCTAGTTTTTGGGATGCTACATAGCATAATTCAAGCGCTACACTACCAAAAAGACGAATTTTGCAGTTTTTTTCTAGGGAAATTTGACTGCTTGTGGATACGCAATACTCCTTCGTATTGTTAGAGACATGAATCCGCCTTCCATTTAGATATGCACCTCTGGCTTTTTCCGCCAAGTACACATCCCCTGTCACTAAATCTCTTATATAACCATAGTATGTCTGCGAAAGATCGTTTCCGCATATTGCCATCGAAAAAGAATAAAAGGGTATGCCATGAATTGCATTATGCGTCCCATCCACTGGATCAAGCACGATGGTGAATTCTGCTCCCTCTCCGAGGTTCATGCTGCCCATTTCCTCGCTTATGAGATTAAATGGTTTTCCATCCTCCTTTAAAACTCGAACAGCTGCCCTCTCTGCAACATCATCGATCTTTGTAGTGGGCGTCCCATCTGCACCCATGTAGAGAACAGTTCCACTCTCTATTTTGCCGACGATGTTGGAAACTGCCTCTTGGACGGCATTTGAGACATCCTCACACAACTTTTTCATATATACCATCTTATATTAATTATTGATCGAGATACATTTAAACTATGGTGTTATTAAGAATACTGAATTTGTGGAGGGTATTTAATGAAAGAACAAGTTGAAGTTCGATCCCTTAAACAAGGGCGCTATGTACTCATCGATGATGAGCCGTGTACTATAATCGGCATTACTAGCTCAAAACCAGGTAAACATGGTTCTGCTAAAGCAAGGATAGATGCAATCGGAATATTTGACTCCCAGAAAAGATCGATAACACAGCCTGTCACCGCTAAGATATATGTGCCCATCGTGGAAAGAAAAAGTGGGCAAGTACTATCTTTATCCAATGAGGCCGTACAACTCATGGATACGGTGGATTATTCCACCTTTGAGATGGGGGTTCCCGCTGAGTTCAGGGAAAGGTTAGAGATTGGAAAAGAGGTCACATATATCGAGTCAATGGGTCGCAGGAAAATCGATATGCGGTGATGCTATTGTCCACCGAACTCTTTGCTGATGCCAATTCTGAATATGCAGATGCAGATTTCGTGATTTTTGGAGTGCCATTCGATAAAACGTCCTGTTTTCGGAAAGGCTCCAAGCGAGCATCATCAGCGATAAGAGAAGCATCTTACAATTTTGAAACCTACGATCCTCATTATGATGTCGATTTATGTGATGTGGCTTTTTGCGATCTGGGCGATATCGATGGAAGCGTCTCGGTTGACGAGATGTTAAAAACCACTCGGAATGTGGTAGAGGGAATCTTAAATGACGGCAAAATCCCGATAATGATGGGCGGTGAACACTCTTTAACATATCCGTGCATCCAAGCGTTTCACGATATCGGCACAGTCGTCTTGGATGCGCATCTTGATCTCAGGGACGAATATGAAGGCTGTAAACACAGCCATGCCTGTGTTTCGCGACGCATCATTGAAGTGGTTGGCGCCATGAACTATGTTTCGATCGGCATCAGAAGTGGGGCCAAGGAGGAATATGATTTTGCCAAGGAGAATGACATTCATTTTTACACCATGGAACAGATACGATCAGAGGGCATTGCTCAAATCGTGCGCGATGCAATTGAATATTTAAACACAGATCAAATCTATCTGTCCATAGATGCAGATGTGATCGATCCAGCATATGCGCCTGCTGTTGGAAATCCAGAGCCCTTTGGGATGAATCCCATTGACATCAAATACGTCCTTCAATCACTGGCTCCATATGCCTCCGGGTTCGATTTGGTCGAGATATCTCCAGAATATGATCATGGGCAAACTGCCTTATTGGGTGCGAAATTGATTAGAGAGTTTATTGCAGCAAAGGGGAGCGTCTAAAATGAATGAGCTAAAGCAATCGATCAGACATATGAAAATAAACTCCACCATGACAGTGAACCAATTGGTCAATGAAATGAGTGGAGCTGCTCTAGGTGCGGGACGACTGGCTGAAGCAGTTGACATTTATGAGGCGATGCTACTTGATGAAACCACAAAGTTCTTTGGTCTCTCTGGTGCCATGACTCCTGCGGGAATGCGCTTAATTATCCAAGACCTGATACGGGCGGGTTATATCGATGTGCTTGTCACAACAGGCGCGAATCTGGTCCATGATCTAATCGAGGCTTTTGGCGGATTTCATTATAAGGGAACTTCGGAAATAGATGATGTAGACCTGAGGCACCAGGAAATCAATCGGATATTTGATGTATTTTTGCCAGAGCACCATTTCACCATCTTTGAAAATAGGATTTTGGATATAATGGCGGATATCGATAAAAAGGGCATGGGCATCAGGGAATTTTTGACAGAAATTGGGCTGAGAGTTGAAAATTCGATCCTGGGGGTTGCAGCAAAAAAAGGCGTGCCTGTGTTTTGTCCCGCTATCTCAGACTCAGCGATAGGGCTGCAGGCGTGGCTATACACTCAAACTCAGAAACTAAGCGTTGATACCTTTAAGGATATGCGCGAGTTCATGGACATCTGTTATAACGCACAAAAGACTGGAGCGGTGCTCATAGGGGGCGGCGTTCCAAAGAATTTCATCCTCCAGTCGATGATTGTAACTCCAAAAAGCTTCGACTACGCGATACAGCTCACCACAGATAGTCCAGAGGCCGGCGGTCTTTCTGGAGCGACGCTCAGCGAGGCAAAATCCTGGGGCAAGGTTGCTGAGGAGGCCAGAGAGGTCACAGTCTATGGAGATGCGACAATATTGCTACCGATCATTGTTGCTGCAGTGCTGGAGCGAATGGGGCAGTAGTAATGCTTCATCAAAAAATTAGGGGAATTGCGAGAGATACCCTTCATTTCCTACTCGAAGTCAGCAAGTCATCACATCCAAATGAGTTTGCAGGATTGTTGAGGGCTGAGGAAGGGGTGATTACTGACGTAATCGTTCTTCCAGGTACTGTGGCCTCTTCATCCAATGCAGTCATGCAATTACATATGATGCCCCTCTCACATTGCGTAGGGTCGGTACATAGTCACCCCTCTGCTGATATGCATCCATCTAATGAGGATTTAATGATGTTCGGGCGCAAAGGAGACTACCATATAATAGCGGCTTATCCTTACGATGAAAATAGTTGGGCCTGTTACGATGCAGCCGGCCGTGTCAGGAATTTGCCCGTGTTAGATGTCGAGTTTGAGGAGGAATGATGACAAGAGTGCTTGCAACAGGAACTTTTGAGATACTCCATCCAGGCCACTTGACATATCTTAGGTGTGCTAAATCCTTGGGAGACGAATTAATCGTCATAGTCGCTCGAGATAAAATGGTGAAACATAAACGAGAACCAACGATTCCAGAGCAACAGAGGCTTGAAATGGTCCAATCGTTGAGCATCGTTGATAGGGCCATCCTGGGTAGCGAGAGGGACATCTTTGAGCCGTTGTATGAGATCAAGCCAGATATCATCGCTCTTGGATATGACCAATGCTTTGATGCTGACGAGTTGTTGAGGCAGTTGCATAAAAGGGGCCTAAAAGCAAAAGTGGTTCGCATAAAAGAGTCTCATCCGGGCAAGTTATGTAGTTGTAGTCATATCATGGAACAAATCACCAAGCGACAGGAATCCCATTAATCGACCATGGCCTTTTCTTCAACCTATGCAGACTTTTTCCAATAAAAAACGGAAAGATTAAGAAAAGAGTTGAACTAGTTAGGTAAGATACAAAAGTGAAATAGAAAGTTGCGGTCTTGAAAGGAAAGGATGATACCATGGAATTGATGCTCTTCAAAATGTTACCTCCAACCCTCGTCCATCTTATTGCACCATGTGCTTTGATTCTTATTGGTTTGATCGTAGAGAGAAAGTTTGTAGGGAGAGTTGCCACGTTCTCCAATGTTATGGCAGCCAATGTTTATTTTTATTATTCGCCATCAATTCATCCACTTTTAGCCATATATCTTACCGTTGGATTTATTTTTATCATTATTGAACTTCTTCCAAGTGGATTTAGGGGACCATTATCTAGACCCTACTCTATTGTTAGATATGCTTATTCCTCTCTTGTTATAGGCGCTTTAATTGTACTTAGTATTGAAAGTATGGTCTGACCGATAGTCGCTTTATGCAATATATACCTACATATCAAAGAGACAACAAGTTCTTAACTAATCAATGAAATGAATGACCAAAGATGTCCTATTTAGTCCAAGTTCTTTTTTGATCTTCCCCTTACTTATTCCTATTTTTGTTTTGTCCTATGCATCTGTTAACCTGTTGGCATTAGACAAATATCTACGCAAGCTATTTGTGATTTGAAAGTGTTATTAACCTTGGACGTAATTAAATATGAATCCTACTTATATCGCACGATGCGCACAGCTTGCAATGCTTTTAGAAGTTTCTGCCACGCCAAAGCCCGGGAACGTAGACCGAAATCATGATTTTGATGATGTTAAGTATGAGCACTTTCTGGCATCCGCTATTGGGGTAGGTCCCATATTTGAGAGGGCTGCGATAGCCAAAAAGGGCATCGGGTCTTTCATCAGAGAGTCGGTCGAGGAGAGTATTAGATGGCAGATCGGAGGTAACACCCATTTTGGCGCATTCCTGCTTTTGATTCCCTTGGTGATGGCGGCTGGAAACGATGGTGCCAAAAGCGTAACTAAGGTAGTGCAAGACACCTCCGTGGAAGATGCTGTCGAGTTCTACAAAGCATTTCGCTGCGTCAAAGTCCGCGTAAGCTCCGTAAAAGAACTGAGCATAGATGATCCCAATTCGGTCAACGAGATTAAAAGAAGGGAATTGACATTATATGATCTCATGCACATCTCTGCCAAATATGATGCGATAGCTCGTGAATGGGTCAGTGGTTTTCAGAGGACGTTTAGAGGCGCCTCTGTTCTAGAAGGGGAGTTGGGTCAGATGAGCATGAACGATGCGATCGTGTTCACATACCTGACATTGCTCTCAGAGCGACCAGATACCTTGATCCAGAGGAAGTTCGGAGTGGAGAAGGCAATAAAGGTCTCTGATAAGGCATCTCGGCTGATGGAAACTTGGGACCTTGATGCAATACGTGATTTCGATGAGGAGTTGATCCGAGAAGGAATCAACCCAGGATCCACCGCCGATATGGTGATCGGGTCCTTATTCATGGCTCTTCTAAGGGGAGTGAAACCGTGATGATAAAGGAGTTTGGATTCCGGGGTATATCTGAGGTAATAGCTACCACGATATCCGAATCAGGAGAGCCAAACGCTGCGCCCATCGGGATAATTTCTGACGGCAACCTTTCAGCCCGAATATATACGAACACTCAAACGTATGCCAACATCAAGGCCACAAAAAAAATGGTCGCAAACATAGTGGATGACCCACTGCTATTCGTGTCGTCTGCACTTATGCATCCCTTTCAGGATGAGATTCGCATGGATGGGGGATATCCAGTGCTAAAGGCTGCAAAGGCATGGATTGTATTTGAGTGTAGTATAGTGAACGATCCAAAGTGTGCCACTGTGATCCTAAGACCTCTGAAAAAAAAGATATTAAAAAGGTCCGTACAGCCTGTAAATCGGGGTTTCAACGCCGTCATCGAGGCAACGATATATGCCACGCGATATCTGGCCATGAAAGACCCAAAGTATCTTCGGTGGATCGAACACTGCGAGGAGATTGTGGTGAAATGTGGCGGAGAGCGCGAAAAGGAGGCGATGTGCAAATTAAAGGAGTTCTTGGGGGCAGATGAGGAGAATTGCGGTTAGCGATATCGTTTCGTATGGGTTTTATTTTTTTTTGTAAATTAGAATTTAATTTTTGATGAGTCAATCTCCTAACTTTGGAAATAAAAGGTAACTTTTGGGGATTTGAGCGTAGCGTATGAACATGATAAATCAAAAATCTGGGAATTGTCAGAGAATTTGATTGTGCTAACAGCAGGAGACGCTTTAGATTATGTAGATTTATTTGAGCAGGTAATGACCAAAATACCCCTCAGAGCGAGATTACCTATATTAGAAGTGACAGAAATAGTCAAAGAAGAATATCTTGAGTTGAGGGGAAAAAAGATTGAGGATGAATTTTTCAAACCAAAAGGATTAAGCATGGAATGGTTTTATGAAAATCAAAATATCTTAAACGAAACTTTAGCTCTAACACTGGATAGAAAGATAGAAGAATATGACTTTGATTTATTTCTAATTATAGCTGGAGTGGATCAAAAAGGAGCCCATATTTACTTTGTTCACACCCCTGATATGGAAGAATTGATGGGAACCTATAGTTGTTACGATTCGATGGGCTATTGTACTGTCGGGACAGGCGATAGACATTCAGATATGGTTTTTGTTGCTAGTAGGTACACCTCCTCTTTTTCTTTGAAGAATGCACTTTATGTATGCTATGAAGCGAAGAAGAAAGCGGAACTTGCTGTTGGTGTTGGAAAGAATTTTACAGATATTATTGTTATCGACAAGGAGGGTGTAACGCATTTAAATGAGACAGTGAAAGAACTTGATGAGATATATAAACAGAGCCTCGAATTGGATAATTCAAAACAAAGTGAGCTACGAACATCAATCAGTTCCTTAGATGTTAAAGAACTACAGAAGGAGTAAAAATACGTGATGGAAAATATTATTGTTGGTAGGAAAAAAAGAAAAAAGTTATGCTGATGAAATCTTAGATGCGAGAATTGACGCAATGATTGCTAAGGGTGAATGTAAACCCCAGAAAAGTAAGCGTAAACCCAAGAAATAATGGTCAAAGCTTCTTTTTTGGTCTAATAATTAATCTTCCACCATTTGCCTCTGAACTTAATTCTTGTCCCTCCATCCACCCTAATTTTTCTATCTTTTTTGGGGGGATGACAACCGTATATTTAGGGTACTCTTTGCCTTTATGTTTCCTTGATAGTTGCCTTTGTAATTGCATGGTTTTACTATATTGTCTTACTCCCTTATAAATCTTTAGGTACCGAAAGCTTTATTATACTTTAGGTACCTAATATATATGGTGAGACAAATGCAAATCACAACCACAAGAGAGGAAAGAGGGCTTGAAATCGCCAATGTAGAAGGTCAGATAAAAAGGGTGGATGACTTCACTTATAAGGTAAAATCGCAATCCAAGAAGGACTTTTACAACCTAAAATCAACTGAAATAGGATGGAAGTGTTCATGCCCTGACCATGTTTGTCGTGGTGCAAAATGTAAGCATATATGGGCTGTCGAGTTCAGCTCGGCTATAAGAAAGCAAGTAGAGAGAGTAAGGATTGAGCCTATCGTAAATGTAAATCCAACTGAATGTGTCTTTTGTGGTTCATCAAGCATAGTAAAGGATGGATTGAGACATAACAAATATGGCAATATTCAGATATTCTATTGTAAAGGTTGCTCACAACACTTTACCGCAAATCTCGGTTTTGAAGGGATGAAAAACAATTCAAAGATTGTAACAACTGCAATGCAACTGTATTTCAGCGGTGAATCCTTTAGAGGCGTTGCCAAGTCCTTAAAGCTCTTAAACGTAAAAGTCTCTCATGTCGCTGTTTATAAGTGGATTGAAAAATACACCAATCTGATGAAACAGTATGTAGAGCAGATAAAACCCCAAGTATCAGATACTTGGAGAGCGGATGAACTCTAAGTAAAGATAAACGGTGATATGAAGTATCTGTTTGCATTGATGGATGATGAAACAAGGTATTGGATTGCTCAGGAAGTTGCAGATAGCAAGTATAAGCACGATGCAAGGGCTTTATTCAACAAAGGTAAGGAGATAGCAGATAAAAGACCGAATGTCCTTATAACTGATGGATTAAGGGCATATCACGATGCATTAGTTTTACACGAATACAAGCCCACAATCCAAGCATATTAACACCATTAAACTAAAGGGAGACAAGAATAACAACAAGATGGAAAGGCTAAACGGAGAGGTTAGACAGAGGGAAAAAGTAATGCATGGATTAAAGAAGAAAGATACGGTGATACTCAGTGGCTATCAGATATTCCACAATTACATAAGAGGTCATCAAGGGTTAAACGGTAAAACACCCGCCGAAGCTTGTGGAATAGATGTTGTAGGAGATAATAAGTGGATAACATTAATCCAAAATGCCACCTATCCCACGCAAGTTAACACTCATCCCCATCTCTCGAGAAGTTAACAGAACCAGCTAGTGGAGTTGAGAGGGAAGGTTTTTCTACAGAGCCAGTTAATCATATATATGTTCTTTTTACACCCAATCTAAAATAGAGGGATACCATGGCAGAGGAACAGAAAGAAGAAAAATTTGAAAAGTTAACGAGAAGGGAACTACTTGTGGGTACGGGCGGGTTCGTGGCTGGAGTAGCTGTCGGATCTGGAGGCGTATCTCTCTTATTGCCCCCAAAAGAAGTAGAGGTACAAAAAATAGTAGAGGTACCTGTAGAAGTAATAAAAGAAACAGAAGCAGTCAAGGAAGTAGAAATAAACAGATACGCCTGTCCATACTGCGATGGGACATTCAGTACGTTGGGTGCCTTGAGAGTCCACGTCGATTCAGAACATCGATCCACACCGACATCCCTAAGGGAGAGTGAGGGCAGACCCACTTACATCAATAAGGTCGATAAACCCACCTATGATGATTTTGTGGTAGAGACAATTGAGCAATTTGATCAGAAGAATGAAGTGTTTAGCAGATCTGTGTGGGACGAGGAGTACAAAAAGAGACGTGCAGAGGCTCCTTTAATAGAGGTTGATGAACTGGTGAGGCAGGAGGGAAATGCCCTCAGTGCTGGTGCCATATACGTGGACGATAAGGCTGGCAGTCTTGCCCCTAATTATTCCGGATACCAAGGATACCAGATGGGTTTCGGCGGGCTATACGACAGGGACGAGCCCGTAGCTGAAACAAAATTCCCTGTTTTATATCCCGTAGAGATGTCCAAGAGAATCAAGAAGGTAGCAAAATTTTACGGAGCAGACCTTGTTGGAATATGTGAGCTCGACCAACGCTGGGTGTACTCCAACTATTTCGATAGGTCGACTGGCAACTTTGGTGAACTTGGTATTCCCTATAAATACGCGATAGTGCTTGCGGTCGAAATGGACTGGGAAGGAATCAAAAAGTCTCCTGGCTATGAAGCCTCCGCAGCAACAGCTCTTGGATACTCCGAAATGGCTGAGGTGGCGCCCTCACTTGCCAGGTACATACGTTCACTGGGATACCCTGCCATACCCAGCGGCAACGACACGGCACAGAGCATCCCACTTGCCATTGACGCCGGCCTGGGGGAACTTGGGCGGCTCGGTCTACTCATAACTCCTGAGTTCGGGCCACGAGTTAGGCTCTGCAAGGTGTTAACCGACTTGCCCTTGAAGCCGGACAAGCCGATCGAATTCAGGATACAAAGATTCTGCGAGTCATGTGTCCTCTGCGCCAAAAGCTGCCCTATGGGAGCCATCAAGTTCGGAGAGCGCACCACTGAACCTACTTCCATTTCTAATCGAACAGGCCTACTGAGATGGCCCGTCGACGTTGTAAAATGCCACATCTTTTGGCAAATGAACCGTACGTCTTGTGCCAATTGCATAGCGGCTTGTCCCTGGTCAGACATGGGCATTCGAGGCGAGATAAAGTATAACCTTTGAATGGGAAAATTCCGCGGTTTGGGCTAAGTCTTTAATGGCTTCGTCGATTTAAAATAATATCAAAACCCCAAGACTTTTTCAAATTTCAACATCAATTTTATAATTTTTAATCTCTAATCTTTCTCTAAATTCAAGTAACTCTTCCCCGTTCTGATTCCAGAAATCATGATCCGAATAATGATAGTCTAACTCTTGTCTATTACTGATGATATATCCTAAGATTACAGTCGTTGGTTCAAAATGACTTGTATCTGAATTGCTCGCTACTCTCTTAATATTCTTCAAATTTTTCTGAAACCTTCTTTTCGAAATCTGGTAATGATTTAATATTATTTGCAAATTTATCCAGACTTTCTTTCAGCTTTTCCACTTCTTCGTCATGCTTTTCTATTTTTCAGCTATCTTTGGAGATTGTTTCTTAAAATCATCATAGACGATCTTTGTTCTCCTATACGATGGGTCACTTCTCCCATATGATGGGTCACTAATAAGTGTGAGCTTGGTAGGATGACGTAAAGAAGATGTTTGATTTTCTATTTAGCACCAAACTACTTCTCCTTTTTTAAGTATTTTTTCATGCTAAGTCTTCTAGCTTGGGTCTATCCTCCATTGTTTCGTAGCTGATTCCGTATTTATTATTATATGTCTTACAAACACCCTCTAAGTCTCCTAAAATCTCATCAGTCAATTCAAGTAACTTTTTACAGCTCGTTTCAACAGCAATGGTATAATTTTTAATTTCTGGCCTTTCCCTTATCTCAAGTAACTCTTTTCCGTTCTGATTCCAGAAATCCTGATAGACATTAATCCGATAGACACTATCCCCGCCTAAATCTTGTTTATTACTTACGATACATTCTAGGATATATACTAAATTTTCAATCGTTGGTTCAAAATGACTTGCATCTGAACTGCTTGTCACTCTTTTGTATTCCTCAAATTGTTCTGACACCTTCTTTTCGAAATCCGGTAATGACTTAATTTTATCTGCAAGTGTATTCAGGCTTTCTTCCAACTTTTCCATTGCTTCGTCATGCTTTTCTATTTTTTCAGTTATCTTTGGAGATTTTTCCTTAAAATCACTATAAACTAATTTCATTTTTCTATTTACTAAGTCCCAATCTCCAATGAGCTTCTGAGGATATATTAAACAGGGTGGTTGATGTAGTATTGCCCGTGACCATTCGACTTCCACCTTTTTTAGGTACTCTTTCTGAGCATCTAACTGCTCAAATAATGGACGAATTAAAACGTCTGCAATTTCCTGAAAACGTTTCTTATTTCTTTCTGTTCGTTGTTCACGTAGTAGAAAATAAGTTAAAGTTGCATAGGTTACAGTAGCGGCAGCTATAATCACTGAAGATATGATTTGCACTAATGTTTCCATTCCAATTGCCATCTACTTTTCCCCTTTATGTAAACTTCCTAAATATTTTAAATCATATATGCTAATCAACCTTTCCAAAAAAAATCATGATGTAATGGGGCCTTTGATTATCGCAATCGCAAGAATAATACCCTTAGAGACCTAATTGTCTCTCATCATGAAATTTATCGAGTTCGCTGAGATATGCGAGAAGCTTGAAAGCATTACGAGCAATCTGGAGATAACCAAAGTAGTTTCCCAACTTTTGCAGGATACGGATGAGCTAGATATCGTGCCCCGTTTCATCATGGGTCGCATCTTCCCAGCGTGGAGTGCCGAAGAGCTTGGCATGGGCCCCAGTCTTCTCTACGATGCCATAGCCATGGCAACGGGCACTAAGAGGGGGGAGATCAAAGGGGTCGTCAGGCAGAAGGGTGATGTTGGCATGGCCTGCGAGGACCTATGTGCAAGAAGAGTGCAGCAACCACTTTTCTCCGGTGAGTTGACAGTAAAGCAGGTTTACCGAAATTTCAAGAGCATTGCTCAACTTGATGGCAAAAAGTCTCAGAAAAGAAAAGTTAGGATGCTAGCGGAGCTGTTTATTTCTGCAAAGCCAAAGGAGGCACGATATATAGCCCGACTAGTTTTAGAGGAGTTACGCATAGGGGTGGGGGAAGGCACCGTTCGGGATGCAATCGCAAATGCGTTTGGCATTCCTGTTGGCTTAGTGGAAAGAGGGTATATGCTGACAAACGATTTCGGACTGGTTGCAGTGACCGCAAAAGAAGGAGTGGAAGGGCTAGAGTGCTTGGACATAAAACCCGGTCGGCCAGTCAAGATGATGCTGGCGCAAGTGGCCGAGAGCAAAGAGGCGGCAATAGAAGAAATGGGTGAAGCTGCCATAGAATGGAAATACGATGGGGCACGTATGCAGATTCATAAAATGGATGATGAGATACAGCTATACTCCAGGAAGTTGGAAAACATCACCAAATCCCTACCAGACATTGTGAATTTGATCAAAAAGGATGTGACCTTTAAACGAGCCATTCTCGATGGGGAAGTGATCGCAATAGGCGAAGATGGTAAACCGAGACCTTTTCAGGATATTTTGAGGAGATTTAGAAGAAAATATGACGTGGAGCAAATGGCAAAGGAAATCCCATTTCTACTGAGCTTATTTGATGTTTTGTACGATGGCAAAGGTTTGATCGATTTTACTTTGAGCGAAAGGCGCAAAGTCCTCGAGGGTAGCCTAAAAACGAAACACTCATCAAAGATCATCGTAGCGCCGCAGACCATCACAAGTGATCTCGCTGTCATCGAGAGCATTTATCAAGAGGCACTGTCTGCTGGACACGAGGGCGTGATGATCAAAAACCCCAAATCAACATACACTCCTGGCAAGAGAGGAAAAAATTGGTTGAAAATAAAACCAGTAATGGAGACATTAGATCTAGCTGTGATAGGGGCTGGGTGGGGGGAAGGCAGAAGGGCAAACCTCATCGGCTCATATTCGTTGGCTTGCAGGGATGAGGACACAAATGAGCTTCTCGGCATAGGGAGGGTCGGAACTGGAATTACCGATGAAAAACTAGCAGAACTAACCGAGCTTTTTAAGGAGCTTATAATATCAGAAATCGGAAAAGAAATCGATATCAAACCAGAAATTGTGTTTGAAATAGCCTATGAGGAGATTCAGAAAAGCCAGAATTACGAATCAGGTTTTGCCCTTAGGTTCCCAAGACTGATCAGCATAAGAAGCGATAAATCAGTGGAAGATGTAGATTCCGTGCGGAGAGTGCAAGAATTATACGGAAAACAGAAAGGTCGCGGAGTCGATAGATAAAATAAAAGAGGTTTCTGCTCAGCCCGCTCTTGGGCAATGTAATGTTACATTCGTTCTATTAGGTTAGATGCCCCCAAAGATGAACAGGGTTATAATGTCTCTGTAGTTATTGTTATGTTATATCAAGGAATCCCATAAATTTTTGGAAATAGCCTTAAAATGCCTGCCAAGGCAGTACATGAGATCAAAAATTAGGTTGGAGATTGTTTGCCTTCCAGCATTCTTATGTATGCAGATAGTCCAACTCCGATGAAGGCTATAATCACTGCACCAACTATAGAGATCATAAGGTATTGAATTGCAGCAGAGCGAAATCCCTGGTTGAGCAATAAGGCACAGGCAGATCCACCCCAAAGAGTCACGCCTGCCGCTGATAGGAAAAATGGTAGAACCCAATATCGCCCGACTCGTTCTTTGCTTAGGTATGAATCGATGATCCTCCCCACCCAAGAGAGAAGCCCGCTGGCTACAAACCACCAGACTGAGGCATTGATGAAAATTACGACGAGCAACAACCCTTGAGATTCAAGCTCCCAACATTTGGCCAGTCCTTGGGTGATGCCTATGAAGACAAGGATCGCTGCAGCTACATAGGTAACAAACGAAATTCTCCCCCCATAGAAAGACCGTTTCAAATTTTCTGTGAAATCCTCTATTATATCCTCCAGCCCAAACCCCCTAAATAGCAGATAAACTCCGACAAAAGCCAGGATGGCTATGATAGCCCCTTGGGGATATCCTGCAAACACCGAAATGGCATAGATGAGACAGGCGAGCCCAAGGGGTATGAAAAAAGGTCTGGAGATCTTGGGGTCACTGAACAACTCCTTGATGATGTAATAAATGCTCTCCAGATTCTGGCTCTGTTTGACTACAACTCTACGCACCGAGTCAACCTTGAACCTGGATTCGATGAGAGGGAGCACAAATTCGTCCTCGGCTCCGTCTGTCACGACGATTGCATTTTTTACACCATATTTATTTGAGAGTTCATCAAGCTGGTCCGCTATGAACGTATCCGACTTTACTCCAATATCCTGATCACCGCAAATGGATACGATCTCAACATCAACCCCCTCTGCCTTGAGTTTATCATAAATCTGGATTGCACCAAAGATGGTGTTGGTATCAGAATCCTCTGGGTCATATAATGCTAACCTAGTTGCAGCATCAAGATTATCAGCTCTACCCACAACTGGACCCTTGATTCCAACTTTATGTCCTATGTCATCATCCCTATCAATACAGATTATGAGGGTATGCATCATGCTAAGATATTGAAAAAAAGGATATAAAAACCTTGGCTCTTCAATCAATAATTCAATATTTTGACATCATCCAAAGAAAGGAGACCGGCATCTTTGGCGGTTCTCTCCATTCCAAGGGGCACGTTCTTTTCCATTACGATTATGTATGCATCCATCGCATCTATACCAAGTCTTTTTGCCGCGATGACCCGATGGTGTCCATCCACAAGCAGCATTTTATTTGGTTTTTTGATAACTACTATGGGTTCCGTCAGCCCTCTTTTTAGTTCATAGATCCTACCCTCCAGTTCATCCAAATGTATTTTTGGCTGCGTTGGAACAAGTTGGTCGATGAGAACCTTATCGTGTTTCACGCTTACCTTTATATCGTGAATGATTTCTAATGTCTTTTTGAGCTTCCACACTTTTTGAGGGTCCGCTCTCTCTATCTGGGAACGTATGACATCCGCATTAGAAAGAATGCCTTCCAAGTACCCATCATCGTTGACAACCATCAACTTTGAAACGCCCTTTCTGAACATCACTCTTGCTGCATCTGTCAGATACATGTCTGGATGTGCCAC
Source organism: Methanocellales archaeon (assembly GCA_028715985.1). Lineage (NCBI taxonomy): Archaea > Methanobacteriati > Methanobacteriota > Methanomicrobia > Methanocellales > Methanocellales archaeon. Next base: position 380,846 of record JAQUQR010000001.1, on the reverse strand, counting down.
CACGAGGTCTTTTGACATGACCTTTGACACCTGATCTGCCTGATCTGAAGATAAAAGGTCCATCGAAGCTATATACCCCTCTACTTTGCCATTTTTGACTACTGGGAAGCCATCATGGTCTGTTTTATGAATGAGATCTATGACTTCCGCAATAGTATCTTCTGGAGATACTGTAATGACGTCTTGGGTCATATAGTCCTCTACCTTAAGTTTGTCTGCCATCGGAATCGTCTTCTATTGAGACATATTACCACTTATTCTTTATGCCTTTTTGTGATTGTGAAGCCAAGCCTCAAGAGGTGATAAAAAGTTTTAAGTCCTAAACTGTTTTATTCAGTGGGAAGGGATATGACCATCAAGATAATACAAGAAATAAGGGCATCTGAGCTAAAGGCGGACGAAGTTATAAAACAGGCTCAACTTGAGGCAGAGGGCATCTTGTCACATGCCAGACTCAAAGCCAGTAAAATTCTTGAAAAAGCTGAAGGAGAGGCTAAGAAAGAGTACACTTCCATAATTAACAAGGCAGAGGAGGAGGCAAGAGAGGAATCCCTTGCCATAAATAGGGATAATGAAAAGGATATCAAAGCCATAAAGCATGTTGCCCAAGAAAACATGGATAAAGCGGTCAACCTAATCGTCAGTAGGATGGTAACCTAATGCCAGTAGCCGATATTAAAAGAATCCATATTATTTCGCATGAATCCCAGAAAGAAAAGATCGTCAGCGAGCTACAAAAAGTTGGGCTCATAGAGGTCACCGACCTACGTGAAAGACTGGCTACTACTGACTGGAGATTACTGTTAAAAGAGGGGAGAGAGCCAGAACTTCGAGAGTTGGACCAAAAACTCTTGGAGCTGGATCATGCAATAGATTTCCTTTCCAATTTTGAAGAAACTGGTAAGGGCTTCATCGATGGTTTTTTTAGCTCAAAGACGCCCATGAAAAGGACAGAATTTGAGAGAGCTGGCGATTTTTCTGAGTATAAAAAAATATGCGATAGATGTAATAGCTTAGAACGCAGGCTAAATGAGCTGAAAAATGAGAAAAATAAGCTTTTGTGCACATTAGATCAGCTTTCAGGTTGGACCGGCTTAGATATTCCCTTGGAAGAGATGGGGAGAACGGAAAAGACAAACATAGTGCTTGGGACCGTAAATGCTTTTGAGGAAATGAGGGAGGACCTCACAGAATTGGCACCTGAAACATACCTCAAAGCTGTGTCGGAAAGTGAGGAGGGGTACCACATCCTTGCAATCTATATGAAGGACAAAGAGGAGGAGGTCACTCAAGCAATGAGAAAATATGATTTTGCTAGAGTGACATTTCCAGAACTAACCGGAACGCCTTCAGAGGTTCAAGCAAGAATAAATGAAGAGCTGTCGATTATCGAGAAAGAAAAAGGAGACATCAAAGCTGAGATCTCAGACCTGCTCAGGCATAAGTCCGGTCTTTTGGCAATGTATGACCACATCCATATCGATAGAGAACGAGAAGAGATAATAAAGAACTTTGCAAAAACTGAGACATCATTCCTGATAGAGGGATGGATCAAGGAGAAAAACATAGAGACCTTAAGAAACCTGCTGAAAAGCGTATCAAATACCGTAGAGATATTTACGAGAGATCCGGAAGATGGTGAAAATCCCCCGATCGCTCTAGAAAATACAACCCTAGCAGATCCGTTTGAGGCCATCATAGATATGTATAGTCTGCCAAAATACAGCGAGATGGATCCCACACCACTCGTGACAGCTTTTTTCATCGTATTCTTTGGCGTATGTCTATCTGATGCTTGCTACGGGATTATGCTCTCAATATTATCAATACTAATGACGAAAAAATATGTCATGGGGCCCACAGGTAAAAAATTTCTGAGGTTGTTGGCAATCTGCGGTATTTCCAGCGTCTTCTTCGGAGTATTGGGTGGAAGTTGGTTTGGAGATTTATTGAAAATGCCAGCACTATGGGTAAACCCTGTAGACGATCCGATGACGATGCTGATATTCGCTCTAATTTTGGGTATAACCCACATCTTCGTCGGCATAGGGGCGAAGATGTATAATAACATACGAAGGGGGAACATCAAAGATGCAGTCTTTGACCAACTCACATGGTTCACTCTCTTAAGTGGATTGGTGCTCATAATTTTGGCAGAGATGAATATCATATCCCTCGGCAAAATACCCTATGGTGTGGCTGGATTGGGTGCGATGACCCTCGTTCTAACGCATGGTCGGTCTCAAAAGGGGATGGTGAAAAAACTAGTTTTCGGGCTGGCAAGCCTCTATGGGATGGTTGGGTATCTTGGCGATGTGCTGTCATACTCAAGGCTCATGGCACTTGGATTGGCTACAGGGGTAATCGCCATGGTCTTCAACAATATGGCATTAATGACAAGAGGCATACCTCTTATCGGCGTCCTTATTGCAGCGATAGTGCTCATAGTTGGTCATCTTTTTAATTTGCTCGTAAGCACACTAGGCGCATTTATTCATACTTGTAGGCTGAACTACGTGGAGTTTTTCAGCAAGTTTTATGAAGGTGGTGGGAAAAGGTTTTCACCCTTTAGAGTTAGTACGAAATATGTCGAAATAGAGGAGGTATAAAGAATGGTAGAGATAGGATTGGGTTTAGCTTTAGCGACATTGGGTGCCGCCTTGGCAGTAGCTCTGCCTGGGACTGGCTCAGCAATAGGAACGCGCATAGTAGGACAGGCAGGCGCTGGTGTGGCAACGGAGTCCCCAGAAAAATTTGGTATGATCCTGCTCCTACAAGCGCTTCCAGGAACGCAGGGCATATATGGCTTGTTAACAGGCTTCCTTGTGATAATGGGCATCGGACTGCTCTCGGGATTGCAACCAGTTGGAGCAGCGCAGGGGTTAGCCATACTTTTTGCGTGTTTACCGGTAGCAATAGCAGGTGGCCTTTCAGCGCCTGCACAAGGAATGGTTGCAGCTGCTGGTGTTAGCCTGATCGCAAAGAGACCAGAAGAAGTTGGAAAAGCGATCATATTTGCTGCCATGGTGGAAACATTCGCAGTTTTTGGCTTGCTAGCTTCGATTCTACTGCTCAGAGGGGTGTTATAGGTTGGGCATCGAAGAGATAAAACAGAAGATCCTCGCTGATGCGAACGAGAGAGCCAAAAAAATAGTGGAAGAGGCTGAAAAAAAAGTCAAGCCAATCGTCGATGAGGCAGAGGATAAAGCTAAGCAAATCAAAAAGGAGTCCAAAGAAAAAGCCGAATCAGAGGCTGAATCGAAAAAGAAAAGAATCCTTGCATTAGCTAGGCTAGAGGCGAGAAAAAGCTTACTAGCGGCGAGGCACGATATGACAGAGGAGGCATTTGTTGAGGCAGTGAATAGGCTAAGTGGACTGGATGATGGGGAGTATCTGGCGATCGTAAAGGGGATGTTTCTCTCAGTGGACATGCCAGAGGGGGATGTTGAGGTAATTCTTTCCCCAAATGATAAAAAAAGAGTGAGCAATAAGTTTCTCAAAGATGTTGAAAAAGAATTAGCCCTGAAAGGTAAAAAAGTGAAATTAACGTTATCCAAAGATACCAGAGACATCTCTGGCGGTTTTGTGCTCAGAAAAGGGAGGATTGAATTCAACAACTCCTTTGATGCCCTCATAAAAACGCAAAGAGATGCGAGGGAGGCAGAAATAGCGAGAATATTATTCGGTGAAGATGTATGGAAGCCAAAGCGGTCAGCAAATATGCCTACTCAGTAGGAAGGGTCAGGGCATTAGAAACGAAGCTCCTCGATGGAGACAAGATAGAGAAGATGATCGAGGCTGAGGATGCAGAGGCCGTTTTACGCATATTGAGCGAAACAGAATATGGAGACATGATTGCAGAGGCCAAAAGTGCCGAGGAGTTTGAGGAGACTTTATACAGGGAGCTAAAGAGGAAATATGCGATTGCCAAGAGATTCTACCCTGATCCAGAACTTGTAGACCTGTTCACGCTCAAGTACGATTTCCATAATCTAAAGGTATTGCTCAAATCCAAATTGAGTGACCAGAGAGCAGAGATGATCGATCTCGGAGCGATCGCAGACGTGGTTCCTGAGCTGATGAAAGAAGACCTTGCTGAGATCCCAAAGAAATTACCAGAAGGCTATGCAAGAGCGATCGAAAGGGTGCTGAATGAGTTTAACATTTCAAAAGATCCACAGGTAATTGATGCGGGTTTAGATGTCGAAATGTTTAATCTGATGTTTGAGTTTGCTTCTAAGAGCGAGTTTTTGCTAAAACTGCTACAGATGCATGTCGATCTGGCTAATATAAAAATGTTGATCAGGTCGAAGAAGCTCGGTAAGAGCAAAAAATTCCTGGGATATGCCCTTTTAGAGAGGGGCAGTTTACCCAAAGATGTTCTGCTTAAGATTTATGACGGAACATTGGATGCCATGGTAAGCGAGCTCTGCAAATCAGAATATGGCGAGATCATAGCTGCTGGGGCTGAGCACTATAAAAAAGAGGGGTCTTTGCTTTGGTTTGAAAAATTGTTTGACGACTTCATAACAGAGCGTGTGAAAAAAGCTAAATATATAACATTCGGTCTGGAGCCCCTGGCTGGATACATCATCGCAAAGGAAAACGAGGTAAAACTGATCAGGACGATACTGATTGGAAAATTGAATGAAATTCCAAGTGAACAGATAAAAAAAATGGTTCGTGAGGGGTATGTATAAAATAGGCATCATAGGCGATAAGGATGAAATCTTATGTTTCAAGGCGTTAGGGGTGGTCACCTATGGGGCCAAAGATGTTGAGGAGGCTTCAAACATGCTGAGTAAAGCATGTGACGAGAATTTTGGCATCATATTCATCTCAGAATATTTTGCTAAAAATCTAGATGAGCAAATCTCAGGCATAGAAATGCCCATCATCATTGAGATTCCAGACAAGAAGGGAATCACGGGATTTGGAATTGAACAGCTTAGGAAAACGGTTGAAAAAGCGGTCGGCACTGATATATTGTCTAAAAAAGGTGAGTAAATGGGGAAGATAATAAAGGTCTCAGGCCCAGTCGTTATCGCAGAAGGGCTGAGCAATGAAAAGATGTACGATGTCGTGAAGGTCGGAGAGAAAGAGTTGGTGGGGGAGATCATAGAGCTTCGAAAAGATAAGTCAACTATCCAGGTATATGAGGAGACCTCCGGCATAGGCCCCGGGGAGCCTGTTTTTCCCACGGGTCAACCGCTGAGCGTCGAGCTGGCACCAGGACTAATGGGAGCGATATACGATGGCATTCAGCGCCCATTGAACGTCATAAGCAGCATTGCAGGTGACTATATGACAAGGGGTATCTCGGCAGATGCAGTTGATAGAAAAAAAGAATGGAACTTTCAGCCTAAGTTGAAGGAGGGAAGCAGAGTAACCCAAGGGGATATCCTGGGAGTGGTAAAGGAGACTGAGCTAGTGGAGCACAGGGTAATGGTTCCAGTTGGTTTAGAGGGAGAGGTAATCGATATTTACGAGGGACCAGCGAAAGTTGAAGACGTCATTGCGAAGATCAAAACGAAAGATGGCCCCAAGGAGGTAACGATGCTTCAGCGGTGGCCGGTTCGCATTCCTAGACCTTCCAAAGAGAAGCTCCACCCAGAAATACCCATGATAACCGGTCAGAGGATTTTAGATACGTTCTTTCCCATCGCGAAGGGTGGCACAGCCTGCGTGCCTGGCCCGTTCGGCTCGGGAAAAACCGTCGTTCAGCACCAATTATCGAAGTGGAGCGACACCGACATCATCGTTTTCATCGGATGCGGTGAAAGGGGGAATGAAATGGCAGAGGTTTTGCTGGAGTTCCCAGAGCTCAAAGATCCTCGCTCAGGCCTTCCGCTGATGGATAGGACCATTCTGGTTGCCAATACGTCAAATATGCCATTCGCGGCGAGGGAGGCAAGCGTCTACACTGGAATAACGTTAGCAGAATATTATAGGGACATGGGATATAACGTCTCTTTGATGGCTGACTCCACCTCGAGATGGGCAGAAGCCCTAAGAGAGATCTCCGGTAGATTGGAGGAAATGCCCGGCGAAGAAGGTTATCCTGCCTATTTATCGTCTAGAGCAGCAATGTTCTATGAAAGAGCTGGCAGGGTGATAACCCTCGGATCAGAAAAGAGAGAGGGCTCATTAACGGTAATAGGGGCAGTATCTCCCCCAGGGGGCGATTTCTCCGAGCCGGTAACACAAGCAACGCTCCGTATAACCAAGGTTTTCTGGGCACTGGACGCCCCCTTAGCATATAGAAGACACTTTCCTGCCATTCACTGGCTTCTTAGCTACTCGCTCTACCTAGATGACGTAGAAAATTGGTGGCGTAGCAACGTTGGGGATGATTGGCGCAGCATGAGGGATGCTGCCATGGAACTCTTGCAAAAGGAGTCGGAGTTGGAGGAAATAGTCCGTCTGGTAGGGGTGGAGTCTCTCTCTTCCAAGGATAGGCTTCTTTTGGAGACCACAAAATCGATAAGGGAGGATTTCCTCTATCAAAATGCATACCATGAAATAGATACGTATTCTTCCGCCAAGAAGCAATATGCGCTCTTAAAACTCATCCTGAATTTCCATGGGTTGGCGATGAAGGCACTTGATGACGGCATCCAGCTAAAAGATATCCTAGCCCTACCCATTCGGGGGGACATAGTAAAAGCAAGATTTGTGCCCGAGGATGAATTCAAGATCACTTTTGGCAAAATAGAGGATGGAATGAAGGCTCAATTCACAAAGTTAGGTGATTAGAATGCTCAAAGATTATCTGACGATTTCCGAAATTACGGGACCCCTCATGTTCGTTGAGGGCGTGGAAGGTGTGAAGTATGATGAACTGGTGGAGATAGAAACTCCCACCGGCGAGGTAAGGCGAGGAAAGGTTCTTGAGATAGCCAGCGACAAGGCATTGTTGCAAGTTTTCGAGGGCACCAGTGGAATAGACGTTTCCACCAGCAGGGTCAGATTCCTCGGCAAGGGGATCGAATTGCCGTTATCATTGGACATCACTGGAAGGATCTTTGATGGTTTCGGAGATCCAATAGATGGTGGACCAAAAATAGTGCCAGAGGACAGAATCGACATTGGCGGAAATCCGATCAATCCCTACTCAAGGAACTATCCACTCGATTTCATCCAGACCGGGATATCTGCAATAGATGGCATGAATCCCTTGATCAGGGGGCAGAAACTGCCCCTCTTCTCTGGAGCAGGATTGCCCCATGCGGACATAGGGGCCCAAATTGCCAGGCAAGCAAAGCTAATTCGAGAGGAAGAGGAGTTTGCAGTCATATTCGCTGCGATGGGCATTACTTTCGAGGAGGCAAATTATTTCATATCTGATTTTCGCCGCACTGGTGCAATAGAGAAAGCGGTTTTGTTCATGAACCTGGCTGATGACCCAGTAATAGAGCGGATTGCAACTCCCAGAATTGCACTGACTGCTGCCGAATATTTGGCATTTGAGCATGATATGCACATACTTGTCATCATGACCGATATGACAAATTACTGCGAAGCGCTTAGAGAAGTCTCAGCATCACGAAAAGAGATTCCGGGGCGGAGAGGGTACCCGGGCTACATGTACACAGACCTGGCGACAATATATGAGCGAGCTGGGAGAGTTAAAGGTAAAAAAGGCTCAATAACGCAAATTCCGATATTGAGCATGCCTGAGGATGATATAACGCACCCGATCCCGGATCTGACTGGCTATATCACCGAAGGTCAAATATTTTTGAGCAGAGAGCTGCATCGAAAGGGAATCTACCCCCCAATCGATGTTTTGCCGTCTTTATCAAGGCTCAAAGACAAGGGAATCGGAGAGGGCAAGACAAGAGAGGATCACGCTGGCGTCCTAAACCAGCTCTATGCAGCCTATGCCAGAGGAAAGGAGGTCAGAGAGCTGGCGATAATCTTAGGGGAAGCGGCATTGACAGATGTCGATAAGAACTTCCTTGATTTCGCAGAGACTTTTGAACGAAAGTTCATATCCCAAGGGAAAAATGAGGACAGAAGCATAGGAAAAACCCTGGACATTGGTTGGGAATTGATGGCCGCCCTTCCTGAGACTGAGCTGAAGAGAGTTAGACCAGAGCATATCGAAAAATACATGCGAAAGGCTTATAGTACCTGATTAATAATGAACATTTGTTTAATTGAAGGTTGAAGGATGATCAACGTCAAAGCAACAAGGATGGAACTCCTCAACATAAAAAAGAGGATAAAAATAGCGAAGAGAGGCCACAAACTGCTGAAAGACAAACGAGACGGACTCATGAAGCAGTTTTTGAGCATTGTAAACGAAAGTATGGAGACAAGAAGACGTGTTGATAGTAAGCTCAATATGGCACATAGGAGCTTTCTACTGACGAGGGCGATGATGAGCGTTGAGGAGATTGAGGGGGCAATCTTTTACCCAAAAAAAGAGTCCCTACTTGCCATCTCTTATCAGAACATCATGGGCGTGAACGTGCCTAAGATAAAGACGCAGATTGAAAAAGAAAGGAATAGTGCATACAGCTTGGTCAGCACCACAAGCGAGCTGGATCATTCACTGGAGCTCTTTGACGAGGCATTGGTGGATATGATTCGGCTTGCAGAGATACAGAAATCGGTCGAGCTGTTGGCGCTCGAGATAGGTAAGACCCGAAGAAGGGTAAATGCACTGGAACATGTGCTCATACCGCAGCTGGAGGATGCTGCAAGATACATCAGCATGAAGCTGGACGAAATGGAAAGGTCGAACTTCTGTAATCTGATGAGGATAAAAGAAATCATGGAAGTATGATGTATGAAAAATATCGTGGACTTATTGAGGAGTAAAAAACCAGAAAGGAGCTTCGACTTCAAGCTATCGGACATGGTCGGAAAGGTTGAATATGTTTTCGCAGATGAAAATATAGAGGTCAAGAAGGGCGATGTACATTATATCAAAATAAAGCCCTTCACGATTCCTCCTGAGTGGCTGGCTGTTCCTTGTTCGTATATACAAAACCCACTTGGTAAAGTCGTCGGTGTGGGAGAGAAATTTGCTAAGCCAGTAGCACTCAAAAGACATGCAACTGATGCAATATTTACTGCATTCGCAGACGGCAAGATACAGATAGGTGAGATAGTGGGTGCCGTTGTTATGCTGTATACCCATATCGAATCATAGGAAATACCTTATAGCCAGATATACAAGAAATACTGCAAATACTATAAATGCTATGAATAGGTCAGAGCTGATGCTTCTAGCGTCTCCACCGGGGGGTCCATGCTCAATTAGTTCCTTATAGAATACTCTTTGTTTCTCGGCCCTATCTCTTGCCTTTTCAATTGCACTGGAGATCTTGAGTAAGCCCTTTGAAACCATTGCAAAAGCTAGATGAAGTCCACCATAAAACCCACTAACAAGTATTGAAACTGGATTCTCAGAGAACCAGATAAAGCCATTGTAAAACATTACGAATGCCGTGTCCATCCACAGGCCAAGCGTTGGGATTGGATTTCTGCAGAACCATATAAAACCCCTTGCTCCTTTTAAGAAAGCCTGATCTATCCACATGTTAAATTTCGCAGCAGGATGATTGCAGAACCACATGAAACCCCTTCCAGCTTTCCTATAGAACCAGTCTGTATCGAGATTAGTAGACCTTTCTTCCTTAGGATAGAAACCATATGTTATGAGGAACAGAAATGCCAAACCAGCGAAGAACAGTAGCTGGAGTTGACTCAGAACATGACCTGACGTGTAGGGAACAAAATCAACTGGATATGGAAGAATCCGATAAAGTACACCAGGAAATATGCCAATAAGAATGCATAAAAAGGCAACAATTCCCATAGAAAGGAGCATATTAAATGGTGGCTCATCTGGTCTTTTACCAGAGTCCTCGGCAAAAAATATGAAATAGGGGATTTTGATACCAGCATAGTGGAAGACACCAGCCGAGGCAAATAATAAAGCCAGCCATATGATGAACATATGCCCATCAGCGGCTGCCTGGATAACCATTGACTTACTTACAAAACCCGTAAAGAGGGGGAACGCAGAGATTGAGGCAGCGCCTACAAGACATAACATAAGGGTTATGGGCATAGTCCTATATAGTCCGCCAAGCTCTGTGCACTTGCTTGTTCCCGTCACATAGAGCACAGCCCCCGTACACATGAAAAGAAGACCCTCAAAAAGAATATTGCAGAAGGCGTGAGAAACGGCACCATTCAGAGATAGCTCCGTACCTATACCTATACCTACTATCATGAATCCAACTTGCTCGATGAGACTATAGGCAAGTACCCTCCTCGTGTCATTCTCAATGACGGCATAGAAAATGGGGAATACCGTCATTATTGCCCCCAGAAATATCAGAATCTCAGTGCCTGGGAAAGCTCTCGCCAAAACATACACTGCGGTCTTGGTGGTAAAGATGCTCAAAATTACTGTACCTGTAACAGTTGACTCAGGATAGGCATCTGGAAGCCATGCATGTAGTGGCGGAATTGCTGCATTAATAATAAAACCAAGAAAGATTAGTCTGGAGGCGATTCCATTAATGCCTATAAAACTGAATTCAAGGGACCCTGTGGTATAAAGGTACATCATAATACCAGCCAATAGACATGTACCACCAAACGTATGTACTAAGAGATATCTCAACCCCGCCTTTAATGCCCTCTTATCCTTTTTATACCAGATAAGGAAAGTAGAAGCAAAAGCCATAATCTCCCAGAATATGAATAAAGAGAAGAGGTCACCAGAAAAGACAACGCCAAGAGAGCTCCCGACGTATAAGAAGACGGCTAAATGATGTCCCCCCTCCTTTACATGAATGCCATAGAGAGTGCCCAAAAAGCCCATTATAACGAAAATGTATCCGAAAACCATACTTAGTTTATCAACTCTGCAAAATATGAGATTATAATCTAAGAAACCGACTATCCAGCTTGTGCCTTCCGACAGATTAAGAAGATTTATGATGGCAATAATAGGTAGGAGCAACAAATAGGCTGTTTTTAGCTTTCCTTTTAGAAATGGGATGAGAAATGCACCGATGATAAATATTGCTGCTGGCGGAACACTAGTAATCATAATAATCCTCCTTCCTTTTAATGAATTTGCGCAATAGTTTTGCCATAAAAACAAGGCTTACACATGCCACAAACCCATATATCGCATAAAATGCTGGAATCCTTTCCAATGAAAAATGAGGATGCTTAGGAACGATAAAATCAATAAGAACTAGGATTGCAAGACAGGTAAAGAACACCTTTTTCAGCTTCTTTATGTTCTCTGGATCATCCAAGTATCCCATATCATGTCCTCCAATTAGATTCCAAATCACGTTTCTGATGAATCGACTCTTTTTTGTGCATGTGAAACCCTTCTTAAGTTTTATAGTGAGATTAAAGACCCTTTTATACCCCCAAGAAAGTCCGAGCCAGTTGCAAAGGCGTATAGGGCACCATCGACACCATGCCAAATATCAAAGAGATTAACGCACATAGCAATATCGGACCCAACAGCCACCAAGATGCTTCCTTGCTCTCGATCAGATCGCCCTCCGGCTCTTTGAAGAAGGCATTATATATCGGTGGTATGAAGTATGCCGTATTCAGCAGTGTACTAGCCATTAGCACTGCGATGAATATGGGATGCCCTGCTTCCAGAGCCCCCAGACCAAGATACCATTTAGATATGAACCCGCAAATCGGGGGTGCACCTATCATTCCAAGCGCCCCTATGGTGAACCCAATCATCGTTAGGGGCATCCTGCGACCAATGCCGTGCATCTCGCTCATATTCTTTTTGCCGGTTTGAACAAGTATAGCGCCTGCACAGAAGAATAGTGTAATCTTCATGAACCCTTGATGAGCAATGTGAGCAACTCCCCCTGAGAGGGAGCTAGGACTCAACAATGCGGCGCCCAATATGATATAGGATAGTTGGCTTACGGTAGAATATGCCAGCATCCGTTTGAGATTGTCCTGCGCTAATGCAAAAATTGATCCAAAGATGATTGTGATCGAGGCCACTATTGCGAGTGGCAGTAAAAATCCGAGATCTGCCACTAGCTCTATGCCATAGACGTTGGTCACTACTCGCACAATTCCGAATATGCCAGCGTTAACCACTGCTACGGCATGCAGTAATGCGCTTACTGGTGTAGGCGCAACCATAGCGCTAGGCAACCAAGAGTGTAAAGGTATGATAGCCGACTTGACGCCAAATCCCATGATAAATATCACAAATAGCATCTTTAATATTTGCTCAGAGCCGTGACCTGCCAAGAATCCATGGCTGGCGAAGGTGAGAGTGCCTGTTAGAGTAAACGTTATGGCCACCCCAAAAAGGACAAGTGCACCCCCACTCAGCGTATATGCCAAATACTTCTTCCCGGCCTCCAACGCATCTGACGTTTCCTCGTGCATGACCAGTGGAAAGGCAGACATCGTCAATATCTCATAGAATACAAATAAGGTGACGAGATTGCCTGCCAACGCTATGCCCACTGCAGAGGCAATGCATGCAGCAAAACAAAAATAGTATCTGGTTTGTGCATGCTCTTTTAGAGCCCTCATATAACCTATGGAATAAACAGAGGTTACGATCCATAGAAAAGAGGATAAAAACGCGAAGAACATACCAAAAGCATCCACCCTGAAGCCAAGTTCTACACCCGGCACGATTTGGGTTATGGTGAAGACGTATTTTCCCCCATTATAAATATGCGGAAACATCGATACGACTATCATGCATCCAAGAACAGACGCAGCAAGAGTCCAAAACTCTCTCAAATTCCTATTCTTTTCGCCCGTTACGGCGATCAAAAGAGCACATATAAATGGGATTACTACAGCAAGAATGGGTTTTATTGAATATAATTCCATGTGATGCTCCCTCACACTCCTATCATCGCATTAACCGTTGGTTTTATTATGACCACAGAGGTTGTAGCTGAAATTACTCCAAATACAATGATTCCTATCGCCAGTAGCACCATGGGCACCGCCATGGATAGCGGAACATCATCAGGCCTTACTTCTTTGTGTTCACCGTGCTCAGACTCCTTGGTGAAGAAGGCGTTGATGATTATCGGTATAAAATAGATTGCGTTCATCAAACTGCTCAGCATCAAGACTAACCCGAATCCAATGGCAACTGGTCTTCCTGCTTCAAGGGCACCAAGGACGATATACCACTTGCTAGCGAAACCCACTAGTGGAGGTACCCCTATCATCGAGCAGGCAGCTATCGTAAATACCATCATCGTAATCGGCATTTTCTTTCCTATCCCAGCCAGATGATCGATGTCCCTGATACCTGCCTTATATATAAAAGCACCAGCACAGAGGAACAAGGCGCTTTTAGCCATCAAGTGATGGAAGATGTGTACCATCGCCCCCTGCAGGCCTGCTGGCGTCAGCAAAGCTGCACCCAGAAAGATGTAACCCACCTTGCTGACAGTCGAATAAGCTAGCATCGTTTTCAGGTCGTGTTGTCTGATTGCCATCGCTGACCCGAAGAATATGGATAACCCGCCAAGTAAAATCAACCAATTGCTCACCAACATAGTCTTCAGCAGATTCACGCCAAATATATCATACAGGATTCTTATCATGACATAGCAACCCTCTTTGACCACCACACCAGATAGTACCGCACTAGCCGGAGACGGCGCTATGGGATGCGCAGAAGGCAACCATACATGAAGGGGGAACATGCCAGCTTTGAACAGAGCACCAACCAAAAGAGTGAAGAGCATGACATAAAGAATGTTGCCCTGGACTCCGTCAAGTATTCCTCTTTTGCCAAGATCCAAGGTGCCGACTTGTAGGTATACGAGGAGTATGCCAACAAACATGACAAGGCCTGTAGCAAGACCCAAAAACAGATACTTCTTTCCTGCAGCCATGGCTTCAGGTGTTTCCTCATGGATGACGAGCACATAGGACGTAAAAAGCGTTATCTCAAAGAATATGAACAACACCAACATGTTTTTTGCGAACAGGGTGCCTATCACCGCACTGAGCGTCAGAGACATGAAGAGAGAGAACCTGTTTCTTGAATGTAGATGTTCCATGTACCTGTGCGAGTAGACCGCAGACAGTATCCAAGCGAAAGAGATTACCAAACCTATAAAAAGAGGGAGTGGGCCCACCCTAAATGCCATGGGTAAAGTTGAGACAGCACTATAAGAGAAAATATATTCTATGGTATTGCCCTCCAATATGGTAGGAGCCATTGCCACGATAACAATAAAGGAGATGATGGCTGCTGAGACTGAGATAAGGTCTCGGGCAGTTTCAGATATCTTTCCTGCTTGATATGCTATGATGCCTGCTATTAGCGGTGAAAGTAAAGCTATGACAGGTAAACAAGAAATTACAATCATCTTTCATTCCTCCTCCCAAATTTGTACGAGATGACACGATGTGCTTGCATATATATCCTCTGTTTTCATATTCCCAACAACAATTTAGCTGCTGGCTCCGCCAAAGACAAGGGTATCCTTGGGAATAGGCCGAAGACCACGCACCCCCCAGCTAAGATCAAGATAGGTATGAGCATTCCAAGAGGGATTTCATCTCTTTGGATCTCTTCTTTGAGCAGGGGTTCTTTGAAGTATATGTTGTTAATGACCCTCATGTAGAACACGGCAGTCAAGAGGCTGCCAAGCAGTATGGCCCCAATAAACATCCATCCTGACCGCGTTCCGGTTTCTAGAGCGCCCAGACCGAGATAAAATTTACTGACAAACCCTGCAGTCGGTGGAATTCCAATCATCGATAATGAAGCTATCGTAAATGCAGCCATTGTGAATGGCATTTTTTCCCCTAACCCGGCAAGGTCATCAATATTCCTTATCCCAGTTTTGTAGATGATTGCACCAGCGCAAAGGAATAAACATCCTTTCGCCATCGCGTGATTAAATATATGCAATATGCCTCCTGTTGTCCCATATCCTGTAGTCAATCCTATGCCCAATATTATGAAACCTATGTGGGCTACGCTGGAGTATGCCAACATCCGCTTTAGGTCAACCTGAGATATCGCAAACAATGAGCCCACGATGATTGCTGCTGCAGCCATCCATGAGAGCATAGATGTAACAGGAATCGTTTCGACGACAAATTCTGGGTGAAATATGTTGAATAGCACTCGAATGATGGCTAAGGCTCCCACTTTTATTAATACTCCTGAAAGAACAGCGCTTATCGATGATGGCGCCATGGAATGAGCATCTGGCAACCAGGTATGTAGTGGGAACAGTGCAGCTTTGATGCTGTAGCCCACCATGAAGAAGGCTAACGCCACTAGGAGGGTCCAAGAACTTCTACCGACGCCATATACGCTTGGCAACCTTACTGACAAATCTGCCATATTCAGCGTGCCAGTGAGTATATATAAATAGGCGATGCCGACCAGCGTAAAACTGGTGCCTATTGCCCCTAATAGCAAGTATTTATAACTTGCCAGGATAGCAACTTTTTTCCCCGTGATCGCCACCAATGCATAGGAGGATATCGACAGTATCTCGAAGAAGACGAATAGGTTGAACAAGTCCCCAGTGACCGATGCACCCATCATACCGCCCGTCATTAGCATCAAGAGAGTGTAATAGGGGGTGGTCTTGGATTCATGCAATTCCTTAGCAATATATTCCCTGGAGTATATCGTGGCCATCAAAGTGATAAATGAGATTACGATGCACATGTATACGCCGAAGAAGTCAATGACCAGCTCTATTCCAAACGGAGGCATAAATCCACCCATATGATAAGAGATTACCCCCCCAGTTAGCACCGATCTTGCCAGGAAGAGGGATGCAAGAAATGTGAGAGTCATAGAAACCATCACCAGTGGATTGCAGATCCTCTTGTCCATCCATCCAAGTATGGGAGTTATGTATGCTGTTACCAGTGGCAGCAGAACTACAAGTATTGGTAGATGTGAAGCCCCTACCATCACATCAACTCCACCAATCTCTCTGAGTCAAGCGTCCCATATTCCTCATAGATCCTGATTATTAGGCTAAGCGCAAGGGCTGTCGTGCTAACGGCCACCACTATTGCAGTGAGGATGAGTACGGAGGGCAAGGGATTCACATAGATGGCCTCTGCACCTTCATGTGCAATGATCGGCGAAACCCCCCCTTCAACATCCCCCATGGAGATGTAAAACAGGAAAATCGACGTGTCCATGATGTTTAGTCCCATGAATTTCTTGATCAAATTCTTCTTCACGACCATCGCGTAAAGCCCGATCAGGAAAAGGACAACCACAGCCCAATAATTATAGTGTCCAAGCAAGAACCCAAAGTCGACCACCTAATCACCTGCCATCGAGTAAAAAATCGTTACAATCACTGCCATGACAGTGATTCCGATGCCGATCTCAACTGCCGAGATCAGTATCGCACTGACCACAGGAGGGGGAAACAGAAACGCTATCCCATATTGCAAGTAATATCCCCCGGCCAAAATGCATGTTACCCCAATCGATGCATAGATTAAAGGGCCAGAGCTCTCCATGGGCAACCGTACAGTCTTTTTGAATCTCTCCTTCGACTCAGGCAAGCCAAGTGCCAGAGCGAGCAAGATGAAGCTGGATGCGATGATCACGCCAGCCTGAAAGCCACCTCCAGGAGATACATGACCATGCATGAGAACATAGAGTCCGAACAACTGTATAAAGGGAGCCACTATTCTTGCAATCGTTCTAACGATTACATCCTCTCCAAAAAGCGACTCTGGCAAGCTACTTCCTCCCGAGGAGCGCTATAACTCCCGTTCCGGCTGTAAATATCACCGTGACCTCACCGAATGTATCGTATCCCCTGTAGGAAACAACGATTGCTGTCACTATTTCAGTGACACCCGTCTCTTCGAGGCAATGCTCCTTATAATATGGTACGACATGCGTGTTCGCTGGAGCATTAGGGTCACCAAACTCTGGCATGCCTGCCACAGCTACCGCGAGCATTGCCCCGATGAGCAATATGAATATAGACGGCATGACTTTCAACTTCAGTCCTCCTCCATTCTAGCTGTCCTAGCGATAGTTAGGATAAACAAGACGGTCGTCACCCCAGCCCCAACCGCTGCCTCCGTGAAACCCACATCAGGGGAATTAAGCTGAACGTATGCCACTGCCATGAGCAAACTGTAGCCAGAGAAGATGACCGTTGCGACAAGCAAGTCCTTGCTGATGACTGCTGCCATAGCGAGGACCACTAAGATGGCCAGGATAAAGAGGTCAGGCCCCCATATCATGATAACATCTCCTCTGCTTTTTCTTTGTACATGTCTGGATAGGTCTGGTCACATGGTTTTACCCCATACAGGTATGCACCTTTCGCCAGAGCATGTGCAGCGGTTGGGTTTGTTACTAAGACGAATACTATTATCACGAAGAGCTTGATGCTTACGAGCGTCCACCCCTCATATAACATAACCCCAATCAAGACCAATGCCTGCCCCAGCGTATCACATTTGGTAGTAGCATGTAGTCTTGTATACACGTCTACCATTCTATTCAGGCCTATCGACCCGGCCATGAAGAAGAATACCCCTGCGAAGAGGAAGATAATAGACATGATGTCAAACATAACCGACACGATGCCAGGCAGCATCATCCAAATACCCTCCCCGTCCCCAGGTATCTTGCGGCAACAATCGACAGCATGAAGTTCAGTAATGCATAGGTTAGTGCGATATCGATGAAAAACAACTGCGCATTACTGATGTAGGCAACGAGAACTAACGAGACCAAGGCATAAGTGCCAATCACATTCACGGCAACGATCCGATCTGCGAGGGTCGGCCCATTTAGGACCCTATAGAGGGACAAAGCTGCTGCCAAGGATAGCAACAGGCCTGTCAACTGAAAGGCCTCGATCATCATCTAGGATCCACCACCATAGATAGCGGCTACCCTCGCCTGCATATCCCCTTCTAAAAGCTGGTCTCCCTGTCTTTTTGTGAGACAATGGATATAATACGTCCCATTTTCATCGATATCTATAGTTAAAGTGCCTGGAGTTAGTGTGATTGAGTTTGCCAGCGTGGCGAGTGCAACATCGTGCGGAAGGTCTGAGTTAAACTTTATGATCTGGGGGGATATCGGCAGTTTTGGATCCAACACTATGCGCACGACATCGATGTTGGAGTGGATGACCTGGCCTAGGAGCCAGAAAGTATACATGAAGAATCTGAGAGAATTTCTCAATATATCTGAGACATGTTTGACACTCCCACTAGGTCTCATCAGCAGATCATAAGAAAAGTAAGCTACAAGCAGGGAGCAGAGGACGCCTAAGGAAAGATGGACTATATCAAAAAGCGTTGACAATACCGCCCAAAGTGCGAACATGATGATGAAGGTCAGCAGAATGCCTGCCTTATCTTGCTTCAAGTTCCTGACCACATTTATCATCTCCGCCAAAGTGCGCCAATTTTTGAATCTCTTGATTTCGAATATACTTAAAGCTTTTGAGACATTAGCAAAGTTTTGAGCGATTTAATTTTTCCAGAGGGAATATCATTTTTTACTTTTGATGTAGGTGCTTGCTTTAAGTATAATATATAAAGTCGCTGGCAAATAAATGAAAGATGCCTTTGTCATCTAAAAACAACCATTCTCAACTCAAAATGCATTCGTACCGCGATGTACAAATAAGTTAAATCGATAAAGAGCCCTGCCAAACGTGTGTGCATTATTCACCAAACGCTTTAACCGAATTGGGCGCTTTTAACCCATTAACCAAAGCCAAAAATCATTTTATCACCTTTCTGAACCGCCCAGGCAATAATGGCAATTATCATACCCATCTTTCCGAGCTTCGTCTAAGAAAAAGTAAGGGACTTTATGCTTTTCCAACATCTTGCCCACCCAGGCACAATCTCTTTTATGGACTTCAAGACATGCGCGGTTCCTATTTGCAATATATAGCGGACTGCAATAGTTCTCCAGCCCCTTGATTCTAAGAGTGGCATTAACGATGGCTTCATCATCAGTTCCTTCAAGTTTTGCTGAGTCAATACCCAAGGACAACTGAGTACCTGGAATGTCTAAAGAAACCAACGACGACGATAACACTATTGGCGGCAATTCGTCAACCATTTTATCAGCTAACCATTTCAGTACCAATTCAATTAAAAACGCGGGAGCGCCCATGAGCCACTCCATAACTCCCAACGAGATATCCATATCTTCAATATCCGCCATTAACCTGTTTTGATTATCGAGGTATACAGTCCCCAGTGCCGAATAGTTTATCGACATATTTCTAACGCTAAAACTTCCGATGTTCTTGTTGTAGGTATCACTTCCAAATAGATAGTTTATGACAATTTTCACGAAAAGTCCAACACTAATATCTGCCCTAACTTTACCCGAAACGCGTATTTTATTCCCGTTCAGCAAATCGAGTTCTGGTTTCCCGAAATTAATTTTTCCACCATACTCTACCCTTAATTCATCAATATCAATCATCTGACTCGCTACAGCAGATATGATGGTGCCAAGGCCCGGAAATAACACAGCAATGGTAGTCAAAATCCAGTCAAACCAGAAATCATATTCTGACGTATCCAAAGACTGGCTTTCAGCTTTGGCGATGCTTTTCGGATAGGTCGTATGCTTCCACCAAAAATCAAAGACTTGATGCATTGCGCTTTCGCTAATTCCGGCCGAAAAATCGCTTCCACCGGTAAAATCAGCGACATCATGGATACTGCCGCCATTGTAACCTAAAAAGTTAAAACTCACTGCAGCGATATCGTTTGTAGTCTTTATATTGCCCAAGCCAATTGTCAACTCATTACTGGTGTGGGGCAATGATAACGCATAAAGAACAGGGCTGATGGATATGGTTGATACGTCCTCAGTCAGATACTCGTCAATCGCGATTGAAAGTATTTCATTCAGTTTATCCAGTACATTTTGGGGAAAACGAGCATCATTTATTTCAATGTCCACATTAGGGTGGTCGAAATCGATGGACAACTGTCTTGTGGTTTGATCATATGTCACCGAGGTTTCAATCGAAAAAAGTACATCCAATTTAAGCTCAATGCCACCCAATACAGTGAGATAAGTTTCCGCAGAAAGTAATATTTTTGTTGCATCCTTACTGATAAAATCAATAGTGGGCACTTTGAATTCAAGGTCATAATCGACGGTTATAAATTCAACCAAGGATGCCGGAACATTCGGAATGGGCAGGGTATATGATCCGGACTTGCTTTTTGGAAATTTACCCATACAATAGGCCGCCAGAAGTAATTTATTAACAAATCTTTCATTTGTTTCCAGAACCAAATCATAGCCACCAGTTCTCATCGCTTTGACCTCCCATCTTATTTTATTTTTATGTCTTTAGTTTTCTTTTCCCTGTCAATTTTCACTTTTACTTTTATTTCCTCTCCGCTCTCTATTTTCTTGTTGAGCTTTTTATCACTTGCAGGAATTTTTTTCAGGGCATTTTTCATTTTGCTTTCAGCTTCCATAGCTAACTTTTTCCGAAATTCTTCAGTGAGAAAATAGCCCTGAGATGCCAAGCCCCCCTCAAAATCCCTCGCAAATTCTCCTGCCAATTTCGGGTCCTTTTTTATTTTCTCATGAAGTTCTTCCATAGCCTTTTTTGTCAAGGGCTTTTTCTCTCCATCTTTTTTCGTTTTAATCACCCCCTTCTTCTCTCAATGCGCCGTTTTACTTATCAAATCCATTTTTCATGTTAACATAGTCATGTTACTATATTATACTATATATTACTGTACTGCCCTCAACCCTTTAGATATACATTGCTTTGTGTAAGTTGCTTGCTTTACTTTCGGAGATGTTACATAGCGAAAGTTAAAGGGGATTAATCGAATTTGGGATTGATTTCTCTATTTAAAAGCTGTTATGTGCAACGATAAAGGAGCGCACCAAAAGTTTTATAAAGAAGATTATTTAAACCTACTTATATTAACCAGAGGTTAAAAATGACCGAAGAAAAAAAGAGTGTAAAAAAATATAATCCTGACCAAACGATTCGGATTAGAAATAAAAAACCTGAAAAACAGCATATTCAAAAAATCAAACCTGATAAGAGTTCAGATGGTAAAAAATGAGTTGGGATATTTCCTTAATTGCCGTAGTCTTTGCATCGTCAGTTGCAGGTTTGGGTCTTATCCTAAATGGGATTGCCTTAATAGAGAATAGTAAAACAAGACAATTGCAATTATTAAATGAAGTTTTTAGAAGTATCAAAGAAACAGAATTAGAGCTTTACAAAGATTATAAAAACAAAGATCAGGAAACAAAAAGAGAGTGGGATAGCTTATTATTTAATTCCATCGAAGAATATGCGTTTTTCGTTAATGAGCGATTTATAAAAAATAAAAAGATATCAGGTTTTTTTGATGATGCTGTTGTGAAGTGGTATGAACAGATATATCTAGAACACTATTCAAAAGAAGAAATTGAGGACCCTAAAAATTTTCCAGAGTTTAAGAAGTTATATAAATCCATAAAATCAAAACAATAAATATAATTTCTCACGAAAAAAGAAGGATATGCGCCTACATTGTAAGAAATATCAAGTAAGCGCATATAGATGAATTGCCTAGATATTTATGTCCCTAGATATTTAGGTCTCTTGATATATTTGGGGTTTCATAGAATGGCATATCTCTCTTTTATTAATTCGACTATTTTTTGATGTAGCTCATCAGTGGCAATAAGTTCTCTTTTTTGATATTCTAACGTATCTTGGTCGTTAATCAAATGATCTGTACCAAATATAATTTTTCCAGAGGTAGTTTGCGGATGTTTTGGTTTTCCTTTGTAAACTATATCAAGCTTTTTACACCACATTTCTAATGAACACATAGTACCATTATTCAAAAAAGTCAAAATACAAAACAAATCAACAATATTAGATTTAAAAAGCCTTTGATATAGCTCTTTGGTTTTACCTACTGATTGTGACTTAAGCAGTAAAAGAGGCATATCAGATTTTAGAATGTTAAAACCAATGATTTCTCTCTCTTTATTTATCACGAACCACTCAAGAAAATCCTTTAACATCTTTTCTTCGCCATTATAATCCTTTCTATGCCATATTTTGATACCATCATCTGTTTTGACACCTATGGTTATTAGCCATTTCTTTAGCAAATCATAACCAGAATCCCCCCATGTGTTAACATCTAATATCATCGTTAGCTCTCTTATATTTTTTATAGTATTAACGATCTTAAGATATAATTCCTAATTACTTAATATTTATTTACCGCTCTTGATATGGCACCTTTGACTTGACGACCTTTGATCTTTCTGCTAATGCTTTCTTGTAGAGTTATGAGTTCAATTTTTAATGGAGAAAAAGTGGTGCTAACAGGGTTAAAATCTCAGAGTAGTCAAAAAGACCGAAAAGACTCACAAATCCATACTATAAAACCTCTTCCGCAAATCTGAGCGAATCCCTGATCTGGGCATTGACATCTTTGTTGGTCACATCACCATGCCCAGGGTATAGAGTCTCAACATCCAGTGTCGTCAACAGCTTGATCGATTTTATTAATTGATTTGAATCTCCTCCTTCTAAGTCAGTTCTCCCAACACTGCCATTTGGGAAAATGGTGTCGCCGGAAAACAACTGCTTTGATCCATATAGACAGATGCCTCCTGGAGTGTGTCCGGGCGTATGAATAACCTCCAACTCTACATCACCCAGATTTAAGATTTCACCGCCCTGCAATATCACATCTGGCTTGATGTTTGGCGATCGCACGCCAAAAAGGTCTGAAACCGTTGCACGATCATCGCCCAGTAGCTCAGCATCATTCTCATGAATCGCTATTCTGGCACCGGTTTGCTCTGCCAGCTCTAAGGCTCCGAATGTGTGATCATAGTGGCAGTGCGTTAAAACGATATATTCAAGAGCATTCGGTGCAATTATTTTCTCTATAGATCGAAGTGCCAACTCGCAATGCATTCCAACGTCCACTAAGATCGGTCGTTTTGCGGCAATGAGATATGAATTCGCATTGTAGGCGATTTTATGCACTTGAGCCATTGACACGTTAAATGTTTATCAAGAGGTGGCACATTAAACTTTGGAGGGCTCGACAATAATAGAAGCAGCACGTAAAGGACTAATAACGCCAGAAATGGAGCATGTCGCCAAAGCGGAGGGAATCGACCCCCAGAAAATCAGAAGCTTGGTTGCATCTGGCAGGGTCGTCATACTGAAGAATGCATCTAGAAACACGATACCTGTGGGTATCGGCGAATCCATGAGCGTCAAAGTAAACGTCAATGTAGGCACCTCAAAAGATTTCATCGATATGCAAGAAGAGTTGAAAAAAGCGTTGATTGCAGTGCAATATGGTGCTGACACGATCATGGACCTTTCCACCGGAGGAGACCTTGATGATATCCGAAGGAACATCCTCGAGTCCGTAAAAGTGCCAGTTGGCTCCGTCCCAATATACCAGGCAGCGCAGGACTCGATAGCTGACATGACCTCTGACGACATGTTCAACGCAGTTCGAAAACATGCAGAGGACGGTATTGACTTTGTAACGATCCATGCGGGGGTTACGTCGGATGCACTTGAGCAACTGAAGAAGAGTGACAGAATCTTGAACGTCGTGAGTAGAGGCGGTGCCTTTACGATTGCCTGGATGATTCACAACGAAAAAGAGAATCCTTTTTATGAGGAATATGATTATCTGTTAGAGATTGCGCACGAACACGATCTTACGATCAGTTTGGGAGATGGCATGAGACCTGGATGCATAGCTGATGCATCAGATAGAGCAGAGTTCATGGAATTCATGACGCTTGGTGAGCTTACACGCGAAGCACGCAGAAAAGGCGTACAAACGCTGGTCGAAGGGCCGGGACACGTCCCCTTGGAGGATATCGATCTAAGCGTAAGAACGATGAAAAGCCTTACAGATGGAGCCCCGGTATATTTGCTCGGCCCTCTTGTGACAGATATAGCACCAGGCTATGACCATATAACTGGCGCCATAGGGGGTTCCGTGGCAGGAATGCACGGAGCGGACTTTCTGTGCATGACCTCTCCGTCAGAACATTTATCCCTTCCCACCGTGGAAGATGTCAAGGAGGGCACCATCGTAACAAAGATTGCAGCGCATATCGCAGACCTGGTTAGGATAAAAGATCGAGCTAAAAAAATGGACGATCAAATGGCAATCGCCAGAAAAAATCTTGACTGGGAGAAGCAATTCGAACTCTCCATCGATTCGGAAAGAGCGAGAAGGATTAAATGCTCTCGCAAGTCGAAAAGCGATGCCTGCTCCATGTGTGGGGACTTGTGCGCAATTAAGATCATAAAAGATGCACTGAGGTGAAAAATATGAATCCACTATTGATGATACCTGGACCTGTGACTCTACACCAGAGGGTGTTGAGCGCGATGTCAAAGCCGATGATCAATCACCGGAGCAAGGAATTTGCCGGGATATATGATGAATGCGTTTCCATTCTAAAAGATGTATTTAGCACTAAAAACGATTTATTCGTCATCAGCGGCTCTGGAACAGCTGGAATGGAGGCAGCTGTCAGCAATGTCGTTGATGGTGACGATGTCATCACGATTGTCAACGGAAAATTTGGCGAAAGGTTCAAAGATATCGCTGAATTGTATGGAAATGCGATACCAGTAGAGTATCAGTGGGGTAACTCCATAGAACTTGATGATGTCGAAGTGGCGTTGGAGGGCGGAGCAAAAGTTGTGACGATGGTCCATAATGAGACTTCGACTGGCATATTAAATCCTGTTAAGGAAATCGCTACTCTGGCTAGGAAGTACGATGCCCTGGTCATCATGGACGGCATTACATCAATTGGCGGCGTGGACGTTCCGATAGATAAGTGGGGAATCGACATCGCCATCGCCGGATCGCAGAAATGCGTCGCTGCACCGCCCGGGCTGGTTGCCATCTCTGTCAGCGAGAGAGCGTGGGAACGCATGGAAGATAGCAGGGCTCCCTATTACCTTGACTTGAGAGAATATCAAAAATATGCGAATAAAGAGGTCACTCAGACTCCGTATACGCCCGCTGTACCCCTGTTTTTCGCTTTGCATGAGGCGCTACGCATGTTGAAAGAAGAGGGCATGGAGGAAAGAATAAAGCGGCATAGACGATACGCAGAGGCGGTCCGAAATGCCATGAGGGCGATGAGATTGGAGCTGTTTCCGCGCCTAAATGACATAAGCGAGTATTCCAATACGGTCACAGCAGTGAATATGCCCGAGGGAATTACCGACAAGCAACTGCGGGATGGCGTGAAGGAAAAAGGAGTGCTCATCGCGGGTGGTCAAGGGCAGTTATCAGGAAAGATATTCAGAATAGGGAATATGGGCTCTATATCCGAAAAAGAGATTTTGTTCACCATAAGGGCAGTAGAGTCTGTCTTGGCTGAGCAGGGATTGAAAACAAAGGATATGGGTGTAACTGCTGCAGAGCAAATATTGAAATCGTGGAGTTATATGCATCCGTAAGAATCGGAAATACCTTCATCCATACATAATACCTTTCATATATAACAACTGAAGACCATCAAGAATAAAATTAGTAGATACTAATTACCATTTTTTAGAGCCGTCTCTAGGTGTACCGTCGAATTTTCGATTGTTAATTTCAACAAGATTATCAACTTAAGGCACAAGCGCGTAATATATCCAAAGCTAAATACAATCTTTGGCTAGCTGTTCAGGGTTTATTTATATACTCTCCATCTAAGATAAGATATTAATTAATACTGGTTTTTATGTGACACATTGGTCACAATAATAAGATAAATTTAAGTAAACGCATGAAAACATGACATTTATCGGACGCGTAATCAACCAGTGATAAAATTAGGTTGAATGTTAAAAAAAGGTAAGTCCTTTTGAAGGGTGCAGCCTATGAAAAACAAAATCACAAAGCTTTATGCTTTGTTTATAATTTTGGCTGTTGTGGGCAGTTCACTTAACGGTATAGCTATCGCAGCGAATAATCCAGTGAGTCCAACAGGCGATACCCAGAATGGAATGGTGAATGATAAGAGACCCGACCTAACGACATCTTCAGTATCTATAATCTACGTCCCTGATGATTATCCAACGATCCAAGCGGCCATTGATAATGCAAGTCATGGAGACACCATAATCGTGAGGGACGGGACCTACACTGAAAACATAGTTGTGGACAAGCGTTTAACCATAGAATCTGAGAATGGTTCTGATTTTACTCTAGTTCAGGCTCAAAATTCAAATGACCATGTATTTGACGTAACCGCAGATTACGTAAACCTAAGTGGATTCACTTTAATAGGTGCTACTGGAGTTATTAGTGCAGGTATATACCTCGATGAAGCAAATTACTGCAATATTTCGAGCAACAATGTCTCGAACAACTACTATGGAATCCGCCTCTCCTCCAGCAGCAACACCCTATCAAACAACACCGCCTCGAACAACAACTATGGAATCTACCTCTACTCTTCCCGCAACAACACCTTGTCTGGCAACACCATGAGGGACGATGGAATAGGTATATGGGGTGGCTCAGTATCTGATTATAACAGCCATGAAATCGACACATCTAATAAAGTTAATGACAAGCCGGTCTACTACTGGAAGGATAAAGTAGGTGGAACAGTGCCAGCTGGTGCCGGCCAGGTGATACTGGCCAACAGTACGGGGGTTACGGTATCTGGTCAGAATGTCAGCGATGGTTCGGTGGGTGTTTTGCTCGCCTATTCTTCTGGTTGCACCATCTCAAACAACACCGCCAACTCGAATAACGACAATGGCATCTATCTCTACTTTTCCAGTAGCAACACCCTATCAAGCAACAACGCCTCGAACAACGGCGATGGAATCGTCCTCTCTTCTTCCAGCAACAACACCATATCAAACAACACCGCTAACTCGAACAGTGACTACGGAATCTACCTCTACTCTTCCAGCAACAACACCCTATCAAACAACACTGCCTCGAACAACGGCTATGGGATCTGGCTCATCCTTTTCAGCAACGACAACACGATATCAAACAACACCGCCAACTCGAACAGCTACTATGGAATCTGGCTTATCCTTTCCTACAACAACACCATATCAAACAACACTGCCTCGGACAACGACTATGGAATCTACCTCTACTATCTCGGCAAAAACGCCATATCAAACAACACTGCCTCGGACAACGACTATGGAATCTACCTCGAGTTTTCCAGCAACAACACCATATCAAACAACACTGCCTCGGACAACGACTATGGAATCTACCTATACTCTTCCAGCAACAACACCATATCAAACAACACTGCCTCGGACAACGACTATGGAATCTACCTCTATATTTCCAGCAACAGCAACACCATCTACAACAACTACCTAAACAACACGAACAATGCCTATGACGATGGAAACAACACTTGGAACATCAGTAAAACCGAGGGAACAAACATAATTGGAGAATCCTATCTTGGAGGGAACCACTGGAGCGATTATGTTGGTGAGGATTTGGATGGAGATGGACTGGGGGATACACCTTACGACATCCCAGGTGGCACAAACAAGGATTACTTGCCACTTGTAACACCAACTGCGACTTCTGCAAAAGAGTTAGCTCTGGAACACCTAAAAGAGATAATGGATAAATACAACGAGTTTTTTGATGTATATACTGATAGAGATGCAGCAGGCAATCACTATACGCCTGGTTATTATAACGGCGATAGTAATATGGAATTCAATGACAACTGGCTGGATAATCCACACTCAGGTACAAGTTGCATAAAGGTTACATGGAATGGAGCTGCAGGAAACGATGGCTATAAGTGGAATGGTGTTATGTGGCAGCATCCTGAAGGCAATTGGGGTGACACCCCGGGTTATGGTTATAACTTAACTGGTGCAACAAAATTAACCTTTTGGGCAAGAACAGATGAGCCTGGACTAAAGGTGCAATTTTTAGTGGGGTATGAAAACGATGCATCTGGTGTAGTGTTAATTAATGAGACAACAGATGGGTGGGTTGAATTATATCCAAATTGGACAGAGTATGAGATTAACTTATCAGGTAGGGATCTATCAGATATTGCCGGAGGATTTGCTTTCCTTTTCAATATGGAGAATGATCCCGATCCCGACGGCTGTACATTTTATTTGGACGACATAAAATACGACAAAGTTACACTTTATGATCCCGACAAACCATATAAGGACTCATGCGGTCCAGTGAGTTCAGGACTCATTACTTTAGCCAATAGCTGGACACGGTATGCCATTAACTTGACTGATGAAAATCTAAGTCATATAATAGGAGGATTCTGCTGGGTTGCAAACAAAGATAATAATCCAGATGGTTGCACTTTCTACATAGATGATATAAAATATGAATATGAGGATAGAAATTTTAATGTCTACACCGATGCACAACAAAACTGGGCTGGCGTTTATTGGCAGGATCCAGAGAACAACTGGGGAAATTGTTCTACAGGTGGATACAATCTAACAGATGCAACTAACTTGAGTTTTTGGGCGAAAGGAGATAACGGCACAGAAAAAATAGAATTTAAAATTGGTGGCATAGGTCGGGATCCAGATACCGATCAACAAATCGCACTATATCCCGACTCGCTACATCCGGCAGTTTCAACAGGTATTATCAATCTAACAAATGAATGGGAGCAGTATACTATTAATTTAACAGGTAAAAATTTGAGCCATGTTATAGGGGGATTTTGTTGGGTTACCAATACTACCCTCAATCCTAATGGCTGTACTTTTTATTTGGATGATGTAAAATACAACAAACAACGTTTGGATGAGTTAAGATTTTTAGTGAGTTACGAAACTACCTCCGCTTCAGAAGACAAGTATATGAAAAATGTTGCTTATACATACGACAATGCTTTGGTAATGTTAGCCTTTATGGAAAGAGGTTCGGAAGAAGACTGGAGGAGGGCAAAAATTTTAGGGGAGAGTTTTATTTACTGCCAAAATCATGACCGGTACTTTAATGACGGACGTTTAAGAAATGCATACCAAGCAGGAGATATTGCTGATCATCAGGGAAAAGCACGCCTGCCAGGTTGGTGGAACGACTCAGAACAAAAATGGTTTGAAGATACTGGTTCGGTTGGCTCCGGCACCGGCAACATGGCATGGGCCATGATTGCCTTGCTTTGTTACTACGAAGCTACTGGCAATACCACCTACTTAGAATCTGCTGAACGGTTGGGAGACTGGATATACAATAACACGTATGATACCAGATACTATGGCGGGTACACAGGCGGCTACGAGGGGTGGGGAGCTAATCAAACGAACCTATCATTGAAATCCACTGAGCATAATCTTGATGTCTATGTTGCTTTTATGAAACTTTATAATGCAACAAACGATTCTGTGTGGCAAAGCAGAGCGATACACGCAAAAAACTTTGTAATGTCTATGTGGAATGAAGATGATGAGCACTTTTGGACTGGGACAAAAGATGATGAAACGATCAACAAAGATGTTCTGCCTGCCGATGTAAATACCTGGGGAGTAATGGTTTTGGGTGAAGAGTATGGTGCTGGCGTAAAATGGGTTGAAGATAATTGTAAGGTAACTTCATGTCCAGAGGGTTGTGGATTTAAAGGTTTTGATTTCAATAACGACAAGGATGGTGTGTGGTTCGAGGGAACTGCTCACATGTGCATCGCATATCAGATCATGAATGAAACAAATAAATCAGATGATTATATCTCAGAAATTCGCAAAGCCCAAACCTCTGCCAATAATAGCAATGGAAAAGGGATCGTAGCTGCTTGTCACGATGGAGTCACCACAGGTTTTGATGAAGTTTACAATAATAGGCTGCATATCGGAGCAACTTCTTGGTACATCTTTGCTGAGCAAAAGTATAATCCATACTGGCAGATAAATACAAGCGATACGATTCCCTATCAATTTTTTGATACGGGTCCGGGGACTTATCCAAGCATCTCCGGTACTCACAACGGCACGATCACCCCATCACATGATATCGACGTTTCCTACATGTACACATATCCATGTAATGGAACAGGCGGACACACTAGATACGTTAAAATATGGAATTCGACGTGGAATACGACTGCAACCTGGAGCGGTTACAGCGGAGATTATCACAACATAACCTTTGATTCCTCCTTTGTGCTCAGAGCAGGCGAGACATACAACTACACGATCAGGACGGGCTCCTATCCGCAGATAATACATGCAACCAGTAAGGCAGTGACAGGTGGAACGATCACCTGCGCGCAGTTCACCGATGCAAATGGTCGCACTTACAACGACTGGATTCCTGCGATTAGGTTAGAGTAAAAAAGAAAAAAGACCAGTCAACGACTAATGGTATCCATGTTTTTTTAGTTCATAGTTATTTTATTGTAGTTTTGTAAAAAAAATTGCAAACCACAATTAAAGGAACAGTGAAAACTTCACTGGCTTGCTTCATGGGAATCTCAGCTGCTTAGGGTAGAGAGGATATACCTTGCTGGATTACATATTAATTAATTAGGTATAATCCATATTTTGAGATACTTAGGAGTGAAAATTGATAGAAATTGCAAAAAGCAGATTCGTGGATGCGTCATTTATCCTGAGAGATAACGTATATGTGGTTGCGTCCGTCGAGCTTGGAAATACTACGATCAAATCGATATTAACTGCCACCGATCTGATCGAAGGGAGAACATACTTCCTTGACAAGACGGTTGAACTGACCAAATCCCTCAGACCACCCAAGGAAAACGAATACGTTTTCGGGAGAACGGTTAGAGGACAACCACTGTCAAGAGAGGCTATATCCGAAGCCATCAAAAACATACTCCTACGATCCATGACGAAGGCGATGATCAGCGTGAATGATCTGGACTTCGTCGTGAGGTCTACAGGAGTGGTAGCAGGATTTGAGACCCCAGAGGAGGTGGGCGAGATCATCAAGGCACTGGCTGATGGTTGCCTGAAAGCAGGAGTGCCACCACGAAAGATGACAGGAGCGATGAGAAAGGTCGATTTGCCGGAATCGCTGCAAAGATTCTCATTCATGGACGACATAATATTTGACGGTGCGGTAGCTGGTGTGGAATGCACCATGCCGATCGTTGCCAATGAGATGGAGAGCGAACTGGTGCTGGCGGGAATCAAAGAGGGAGCTAAGTGGACCCATGTGGACTTCCGGAGTCCCTGCATAGGGCTCGACTTCGGGACGACGCTGGCAGGAAGAGCCACCAACGCTGAGGTCCCGTATGCGAGCGTTGTCGGGAGCTACTGCGGATTGGCTGGCGCGATATTCGATGCCCTTGCCCAGCCAGTTGCAGATACGGCACTCCAGTTGTTAGGTTCCTCTGAGGGGAACATTCCAGAGAGCTACGTAGAGGATGTGATGCGCCTGATCAAGATCAAACGGGTAACCTCTGAAAAGAGATTTGGCACCGTCCCGGTCAACCCAAAAGGGCTCAAAGAGTCCGGCATCGTCCTCCTCGGAGTGGATGTCGGAACGAACGGAGACCGATTAAACGAGCTGAGTGAAATAAGCGCCGAGCTGTTGGAGGAGGATCGCCGAAATATCGGCGGACTTATAGACAAGGTCTCCTCAGAATTGGTGAAGAGCCTCATTGAAATTTCATGGGATTATGGGCTCAAAGGAGCGATCGGAATTACCGGGAGGGGTGCCATCACCGGTGCCAAACCCGCAATGATCCGAGAGAAGCTGGGTATACAAGATTTAGTCTTCGTGGACGATGGACTGGCCAGAGGGGCGGCTGTGCTTGCAAGGTGTCTGCATTCACTGGGCACCCCAAAATCGCCCATCGGCGGCATAAGAGGGGGGAAATGCGTGATGAGCATGAGGAGATGATATGGTGATGAAAATTGGAAGGTTTATCAGAGCTGACACGATCAGCGATGCCTGGTACAGGGGATTAAACCTGATCTGGAACAACGGCGAAGAGATAACGGATGAAAGAAGCAGCAGGATCAAGGAGCTGCTTGATCTGATGATCGTAATCCAGAATCCCTATGCGGATCAGATCCCAAAGGATACCGCATGGAACGCAGAGCGCCTGGAGGAATACTCTAAGCAGTTAATTTTTGGCACCGAGCAGGACTTCGTGTATACCTACGGTCAACGCCTGCGTAATTGGAATGGAATAGATCAGATCGATTTCGTGATCAGGAAGCTCAAGGAAAGCCCGAACTCGAGGAGGGCAACCTGTGTCACCTGGATGCCGTCAAAGGACACCAAGGCAGAGGAAGTGCCCTGCATGGTCGTACTGGATTTCAAGCTTCGGGGCGAGCTGAATTTAACAGCGGTGTTCCGATCGCATGACTTCTACGGTGCAGCAGCTGCCAACTGGTATGCCCTTGCAAGATTGCTGGAGCATGTTTCAAAGCAAGTTGGTGTAACTCCTGGAAAGATAACCTCGGTAAGCGTCTCAGCGCACATATATGAGTATGACTGGGATGATGTGAGCGGGATAGTAGGATGATGTCTGGGATTATTTGTATTCGGTTCTAAATAGCTCTATGATAGCTTTTATTAGAGGTCAGAAATGATCTCTGATATATTCGAGAAGTATCGTAATAGAAAATATATTAATATCAATGAGACCTATGCTCATGTAAGCAATAAAGAACTGAGCAAGACAAAAAAAATCCTCCGAATTCTCTGTGCTTAAAGGGGGAAAAGATGAGAACAAACAAAGACCTACTAAAAGTAAGTAACGATAATAATGTCAGATATAAACGAGGTGGGCGACATTATTCATCCAAAACTCAATAAAAAGAGATGAAAAAATGAGACATATAAATGCGTGGTTTAATAAAATGGACCAATTATTTTTACTCTCTCCTTCCTTCTATATAATTCTTTCAGGAGCTTTGATTGGTGCATCGATAAATTTGCTAACTGGTCTAATCTTTACAAAAGAAGTCTCATCAATATATGTAAAATTGGTAATTACTTTTCTGCTAGGCTCTTCGGGATTATTGGCTTATATAGGTCTTATTCTTGAAGACTTGCGCAGCAAAGTTGGGGAAGATACTGATTCTTTACGACGTATGGTTCTTCATCGACGAATAAAACTTTATCCAATAGCCATTATGGGTTTTACTTTTCTGCTAGTTAGTGTATGTTTACTAATAAATATTTTAGGATTTATAGATTAATGAGGATGGAAAATGGTATCCCTAAAAGTGTTTAAAATATTTGAGAAGGAAGTAATCCCAAAAGAGTCAGAGTATAAATGGACTACTAGGAGAATTAAAGAACGAGAGTTAAAACCAAGCTGGAAAGATCTTACCGATGAACGTATTGATGTTCCTAGTCATCTACTTAAAGACATATTAGACTACCTTGAACAAAAACATTTTGTAATACTTATAGGGGACAAGAATACAGGGAAAACGTGGTTATCTTATGCAGTAGGATATAATCTTGTAAAAAACGAGAAAGAGGTATTGTATTCTAATGTAGATGATAACTTTGAAGCAGATACTGCTTGGAGCGAAATCGTTCTTAGAGAAGTAAGATTCGAAAAAGGACCGCTGAGATATATTATCATTGATGATTGTCATATAAATCGTGAAGAAAGCGAAACTTTTTTTCAGAAAATTTTAGATGAGGGTGAACAAAATCTCAGATTTTTGTTTACTATGCGAAAGACTGGTAAAGTTTTTTTAGAGGATATAGAGGACGAGGATATCTTCTACAATGAAGGGACTAAACGAGAGTGTGTAGTACATTTATTACCAGATGAAATGAGTAGAGAACACGTCAAAAATATTATCAAGAAGTTTATAAAAGTAGAAGAAATACGTTATGAAATATCAGAAACAGAATTAGATGACGTAGCCGAAAGATGGGGCACCGATCTCTTCTGGTGTTGGTTGCGTCTTATTTCATGGAACTATTCTGAAGGTCAGAGATTATCCGATATTACTGATGATCACGTGTGTAATTTTATATGGTATCATAAGGGTGAAATAAGATTATCCATACCAAAACGTAGAAAAGTCTTGTTCCCTTTATCAGCACTTTGTCAGTTTGAATATTTGAAGGTTTATGATCTTACAAATTTTTTAGAAGACAATAGAGAAACATTATATGAGTTAATTGATGAGGGGCTTGTAGGGTTATCCAGTTGGAGAGGGCATGATTTTGTAAGCATTCCAGAAAATTTTGCTGAACTTATTTTAAAAACTATGTCACAAAAAGTCACATCTTATAGAGAAAATGAGTTATCTGAGCAAATAAAAATATTCAAAGATTATCTAAAGTCAAAACCGAAACCGCCTAACTGGTATAGTGTTTTCTATTACCCCTATTTGATAAGAGAAACTGAAAAGTCTAACTTTGCAAAAGAAGTTCTGACCTCTCTTTGGAATGATATTGATATCCAGAGAATCGTAAAAGAAAATGTGAAAGACAGGACATTAGGACAAATACACTCTTTGATTAATGGCTTGCTATGGGTTGAAGGAAAGAACTCTTGGATGGAAAGTCCAAAAGCACAGGAAATTAGGTCACTTTATCTCAAGGATAACTACAAAAACATACAAGACAAAATGAAATCTTCATCTGCCAGAACTATAGAGCGTTATCTGCCTTTATTGAGTCGTATTGTTGAACTAAATAAATTTTTCGATGTCTTTGAAATCTCTGATTATAAAAGTATCATAAATCTCTCCACTATAAGTACCATTCGTAGATTATTTTTCAGTTTTCAGAAGCAAAACTGGAATGTTCCTTCTGCTGCAGAGAAAATGGCAAAGGCATTGTCTGAGGCCGATTTAGCTCGATTAATATCTCAAGAAAATGCTTCTCTTTATAGGCTTGGTGGACTTATTGGAAATGTTATGCAGGTTGATCTTTTAGAGGCTAAAAGATTTGTTGAAAAATTGAGTGAAATAGATTTAAGTGATTTGATTTCTCGAAAGGATTCAATAGCTGAAGAAAAGAGATATACCAAGGTAGAAAATATAAATTACTTTTTATCAAAATGGCTTTCGTTCGCTCCCAATGATAGGAAAAGAATCGTGGACAATATCAGTGATGATGTGTGGTATCGTCTTATTCAATCTGCATCCTATGACCAAGGTTTTTGGCTTCTTTGGAACATTTATGTAAATAGTTCAAACAAAGCAAAGTGCATCGTTAAAAATAGTGTAGGAGATTTTTTACTTCAGAAGTATATTGAAGAGCCAAAAGAAATGTTTTTCTTGCCGTTACTAGGTATTCTGCATCTCTGTGATTTTGTAATTCACAATATATCACTTGAGACAAACATTACAAGAATTAAGCAAATGCTTTTGAAGCTTAAAGAAGAGAGAAGACTTACTCTCTTGGTTCTGTCACTGGTAGCTCTTAAGGTTAAATTACCTTCACAACAATTTGGAAATGTTAAAGGAGTGCTCGATGAAAAATTGGCAAACTTTATTCGAAATGCTCCGGATATCCGAATAAGAGAGGTTCTTAGCAATCTAATAAAAGGATATTGTAATTAACGTATAAATTTAAGAAAAATGAACAACATCGCCTAACAGAGCTTATCTGGCTTCGCTATGCTTCGCTCAAATTCATCGCTACGCTCGGAACTTCAGCTAAACGTAAATATTATACACGATACGTTTCACTTTGAAAATGAAAAATATCAGAGTGCAAGTTTGATCGACCATAAAAAATAAAACCCCACTCTCTAAAACGACCTACCCACAAACCCTTACAACCTGCCCGATTCCCTTGCTCTTTCCCTCTCGGAAGATGAACTTCTGGCCCTCGTAGATGTAGTAGGGATGGAACTTGAACCTCATCCGCACTCGGCCACTCTGCCCGGCCATCATGTAATCCCTGTCCAGCTGCTCGAATACCGTGGCTTCAGCTATGGTCTCCAGGTGCGTCACCGGCTCATAGCCTTTTTTTATCCTGGTAGGGTGATTCAGGATGAAAATTTCTGCCTCAAACTCTCTTACCGCTTTGGGATGCCCCTTGCACAGGACCATTCCCCGCCTTACTTCCTTTGGGGGGACTCCCTTGAGAGCTATCCCGACGATGTCGCCCGAACTGGCTTTATCAGTCCTGTAATAATGCATTTCAATGGACTGAGCCCTTACGGATATGAAGTCCCCCTCAGCCATGGGGCCCAATTGCAGCATATCACCCGATCTAACCTCTCCCTGCTTTATAGAGCCGCTCACCACGAGGCCTGTCCCCGCTATGTGATATATGTTGTCTATGTAGAGCTGGAACGGCTTTTTACTCTCAAGATTGCGTTTGGGCAGATGGAAAAAGAGCTTATCCAGCATATCCAAGCCCTCTCTTGTGACCGCCGATGTACGCAGGACGGGGGAGATGACACCTTCACTTAATTTATTTGACACCATATGCAGATCGGATGTTGACTTCAGGCGCAAGGGTATCTTGCCCACCGTTCTCAGCACATCTGATATCTGCTTTTCCGCTTCCGCTATTCGACCTTCCTCCACTTCATCTACCTTTGTTATGACAATGATCGTAGGCAAATCCATGGCAAGCAATATGCCAAGATGCTCCCTCGTTGAGTGAGTGACGCCATCGTTTGCAGCTACCGTTAAGAGGCCGTAGTCCAGCTTCTGGCCTACTATCCCTCTTATTGTCGTTCGCAACCAGGGTTCATGCCCTACCGTATCAACAAAAGAAACCAATTTCTCAGCAGATTCAACGATGGAGGCTTTTTCCTTTTTACTCAAGGGGTTTTTCAAGTGGATAGTATTGCCTGATTTGAAGCCGTAAACTCCGTAGGATAGATCAGCAGATAATCCACGCTCTATCTCATGGGGCTGCACATCCAAAAATATGCGGGTCTTGCCAGAGCCGTCATCGCACATGCCCGTAATCAGGGAACCGATCAGGGTGCTCTTCCCATGGTCCACATGACCGGCACTTCCAACTAGAATATGCTCCTTCATGACAGAGCGATTTTTGATCGTAACCAGACCAACATATCCATCGCCCACCACATACTCCTTACAATCCACTATATCAGCACCAACTTCGAGGACAATGCAATTCAAAACAGAAAGGGTCTCATCAAACATTTTGCGGGATATTCCCTTGAAGGCCCCCCCGTCGGTCACCCCTATGACGTATAATGCCGTGCCACTCCCCATGATCATGCGGTGTTTCATCTGGCAGGCTAAACTTTGCCTCCGATCCTCCCTGAGATGCACATCTTCAAGCAGAAATTCCTTGAATTCGATGTTCTCCCTTTCACCGTTGTCAACTATGGTTGCTATGTTCATCGTGTCATTTTATACATCCAATTTCTGCTTAAAATACTTGTGCATCGACTACCACATGCCAAACGCCAGGAGAATATTTCTTTATCTTGTTCAGTCCGATTACCTCCGCTGATCGGCCCAATTTTTCAGCGGATTCCACAACCCTTCTGACCGGACGTTCAAAAACGAGCTTTTCCGGCGTGGTCTCATGATAGTGAAGAATTCCGCCTGACTTTAATGCATTAATTCCCTGCGTCAGATAGTGAAAAGCCTCAAAACTGCCCATGATAACACGGTTTGCTACGCCAACTGGCGTCACAGACAGGCAATCCCCATATATCGGTTGAACTATGCCCTCCACACCGTTAAGTGCGATATTCTCGCACAAATAATTGTAAGCGAGGGGGTTGACCTCGATCGCAAGGACCTTTTCTGGATTGGAGTGGACAGCCATGGGAATTGAGAAGTACCCGATTCCAGCAAACATGTCCACAACAATTCCCTGGCCAAACCTGCTCAACCTCCTCCTTTCTTCCAAATTTCCTTTGGAAAACATTATTTTAGATGCATCCAACTTAAACAAGCAGCCATTCTCTTTATGGATGGTTTGTGTGTCCTCACCAGCTATTATTTCAACATCTGGCTCCCGATATTGGCCGGTCACACCCTTTATCATCAATGCAGTCTTGCACCTGGGGTGTAATTCGAGAAGTGCCCCTCCAATCTCGTATTTTCTTTTTTGTAATGCAGTAGGGATATTCACAATGATTATATCCCCAATGATCTGCCATCCATGCGGCATTTTCACTAGCTCTTCCCTACTGAGCACATTGGCGAGAAGCTGGATGAGCGTTGCTTTGGTATTGCGCATTATCGGCTGATCTTGCTCGATCACATCATATTCTGTGGTGTTTGTGATCGGCAACTCGATGAACTCTCCATTCTGAATGATCTTCCTGGAAGAATCAAAGACGCCAAGACTCAACAATCTTTTCCTAACCATCTCTGCTTCTTCTTTGGGAATTCGTAAAGCTTTCATGACAAGGATAGAGCATATATAATATATATAAGAGTGAAAAGGTATTTATACTGTTAATGCCACAAATTTAGGCATACCTAAATATTTGGGGGATAGGATGAACATGATGAAAATTAACATTCTGTGCATTTTTTTGGCCGTTATGCTTCTCATGCCGGTAATAGGGGCGGCTGACAACCCAACGATCGTGATCACAGATTATCAAGTATATCCTGATGTGCTGATGCCCGGCGATGTGGGCACTATCACGATAACCATAAAAAATACAGCTACAACGGCGACCCAGACAGATACAACCACATACACATCTGTAGGGACCACGACTTCTACAACTACCACCAAAAGCATAAACGCGGATATTGAGAGGGTGTATTTATCGGGGAAAGGCATTGAGGTGATCAGTGGGGACTATGGGCACCCAGGTGAACTGGGTCCGGGCCAAAGTACTACGATCACATTTGAGATAAAAGCTCCAACTAAGGAAGGCACATACTTCCCAGAGGTCCTGATAGACGTTCTTGAGGGCGGAAGTGTCAAGTACCCAATCCCGATAAAAGTGGATGATTCCAGCGTGAATATTTTAGCCTCGAAGCTCCCGTTGGCGATTCCAAAAGGGGATTTGACAGAGATAGAGCTGAGCATAGCAAACCTAAGACCGAATTCTATCAACAGCGTGAGCATCACTCCAAAGGCAGAGGGAATTGAGTTCACCCCAAATGAAATTTTCTTGGGCACGATGACGCCTGATGAGACATCAACGGTCGAGTTCACCTTGCATCCGGTATCCCTGGATCGAAAGGATATCTCCTTCGAGTTGACATATAAAAACGGGGATAACATGCACTCCACGATACTGGCGTCATCCATCGATGTGGAGGAAAATCCCGGTGTAGAGCTAATATTAGTAGATCGCCCGACTTCAGTATTGAAGGGGGAGAAGATCGATATCGAACTGGATATCGCAAATAGGATGTCCCAGAGCATTTCGAGCGTCCGTGTGGTACCCATGATGGATGGAGACATCAATCCATCTGAATATTTCATAGGAGAGATTAACTCCGAGCAGAAGGCGACCACCCAGTTCAA